>JBMFOP010000038.1:0-27630 GCA_049969675.1 Myxococcota bacterium
TTGGTGAAACAAACTGCTTTATAGGACTTTTTTGCAGATTAAAACCTGAGGCTACCTGTTTATATGAAGGCAAAATGGAATGTAAATAAAAACAGTATATTAGCCATTGAAACTCATATTGGATAAATAATTTTTCAAAATTATTTTTTTAATCTATAAATGTTAACTGCGGCAAATGGGGTATACATACATATTAGTCTCTACAAATTAAAAATTGGCTCTCTTAATTTCAGGTTTATAAGGAGAAATGACATAAAGTTGATTGGATAGTAGAATCAACACGACCTTCATAGAATGGAGAACATCCCATCTGCTTATGTATTTAGTATTGCCCAGAAAAGTCATAGAAAAAATTCTGTTCAATCTGCTGAGAGTTATCATAGTTGATAGCTCTGGTAAAATTCCTATTTGCATTTTACAAAAAAATAGGATTTATTCTTTATATATTCTGGAGGTTTATATGAGCGTCAATGTTGTAAGAGAGATAGACAATAGAGTAAAGATTAGAAATGTAATAATAAGTGTCTCTGATAAGAGTGGACTTGATGTATTTGTTAAGCGACTTATGGAGATAATTCCAGATGTAAAGATATATTCTACCGGTGGCACTTATGATTATATTAAAAAGGTTATCTCTGACCCTAATAAAATAGTATCTATTTCAGAGTATACCGGTCAGCCAGAGACTCAGGGAGGACTCGTCAAGACACTTGATTTTAAGATATATCTGGGGATTCTGACTGAAAAATATAATCCATATCATCAGGAGGACTTAAAGAGGACGGGTGCGATTCATTTTGATATGGTGGTGGTAAATCTGTATCCTTTTGAAAAGGTTGTTCAAAAGGAAGGGGTTTCACTTGAGGAGGCGAGGGCAAATATTGATATTGGAGGACCAACAATGGTAAGGGCATCTGCCAAAAACTATCTGAGAGTTGCTGTAGTTGTTGACCCGCTTGATTATAATATGATTCTGAATAAATTGGCAGAAAATAGTGGGGCGTTGACTCTGAAAGATAGATTTGAACTTGCAAAGAAGGCATTTTTGAGAACTTCTGAGTACGATAGATGTATCTCGGAATTTCTCTCTAAACATTTTGAAAAAGATTTTGATTGCTATACATTTGTGGATGAAAGGTAATTGGAGGTCATTATGGCTGGAAATATTAAAGAGATGTATCATAAGATAGTCAAAGATAATTTCCCTGATAGGATTACAATTGATTTTGAATTTGAAAGTGGGTTGCAGAGATTAGTCTATGAGAAGGTGACATGGATTGTAGATGGTGAGATGAGGGGATTGAGATATGGAGAGAATCCGGATCAGGAGGCGGCATTTTACAGGCTTAAAAATGGGAATCTGGTTATCGCCGGAGTTGAATTCGTAAATCCCGATATGGCGCTTCTCCCGATGGCGGAGTTGATTCAGTTCGGGAAACATCCTGGGAAAATAAATCTCACAGATGTGGACAATGCGCTCAACATCCTAAAATTCTTTACAGAACGACCTACAGCTGCGATAATGAAACACAATAACCCGAGTGGAGTTGCCTCTTCTGATAATATATCTGATGCATTTTTGCGTGCATATTATACCGACAGAATCGCTGCATTTGGTGGGGCACTGGTTGTGAATAGGGAGATTGATAGGCAGACAGCCGAGTTGATTGCCGATAAATATCTTGAAGTGGTGGCAGCTCCAGAATTTGGGGAGGGAGCCATAGATGTGTTGACAAAAAGGAAGAATCTAAGAATTATGAGAGTGAGGAATATTGAGAGATTATCACAATACACTATAACGCCATTTATAGATTTTAAATCGCTGATTGATGGGAGTCTTATTATTCAACGTTCTCAAATTATTTCAATTAGAGGGAAAGAGGATTTGAAGGTAGCCGAGGCAGAATTCAATGGCAAAATATATAGAATAAAGAGAGAGCCTACTGTAAGAGAGTACAGGGATATGCTATTTGGCTGGTATGTAGAATCTGGAGTAACTTCCAATTCTGTTATCTATGTAAAGGATGAATGCACTGTCGGTATTGGAACCGGTGAGCAGGATAGAGTAGGTGTGGCAGAGATTGCAAGATATAAGGCATATACAAAGCTTATGGATAGAATCTGTTATGAGAGATATAAAATTCCACTCTTTGAATTGAAAGATGAATCAAAAAAGAGAGAGATAGAGGAGGAGGTGAGAGAGAAGAGAGGCGGACTCAAAGGTGCGGTAATGGTATCAGACGGCTTCTTCCCCTTCAGAGATGGTGTGGATGTAGGTATTAAAGAGGGGATTACCGCAGTAATTCAACCGGGCGGTTCTGTAAATGATCATCAGATTATAGAGGCCTGTAATGAGGCAGATGTAACTATGGTCTTTACCGGTCAGCGACTATTCAAACATTAAAAATGTTTCCTGATTTTATACTTGCATTATCTATTGGTACCCTTTCTTTATTATTAATCTATAAATTAATTCAGTCATTAATGATACAGAAAGGGGGTAATAGAGATAAAATTTTCTACCTTATTTTATTATTGGTAGTTATAGAAATTATTCTTATAGCGAGTTATGATTTAGTATTTGGATATGATTTTTCGGAATATACAACATTTATTTATATAGTATTTTTTTCTGTATTTTTTACAAACATTGTATTTATATTTGAAATTTTTAAAACCTGGATCCAAATATTAGTTAGTATTTTGAAATTATTAGCAATTATTTTGATAACAAGATTTGGATTATTCTCTTTTATTGAATATTTTGGAATGATACCTTTTGAGAGTTCTACAAATTATTGTAAAGATCTACCTGATGGTATCTATATTGGTAAAAGTAAGACACTATTGAGTAATACAGTACTATTAGCTGAGTTTAGAAATAAAAAAATTGTAAATATTGAAATAATAAAAGGTGTTCATAGTAGTTATGGGAAGAAGGCATTTGAATTATTATCTAAAGTGAGAGATATTATAATCAGTCAGTTTTACTCATATATAAATAAGATCATTTTGATAAGAGATAATGAACTGGAATATTGTCTATAAATTGATAAAGGGCAAAAGAGGTATTTAAGATTGCTAAATATTTTCATATTTGATATATACAATGCAATTATGGTTTTTTCAGATTGTTATATAAAAGTAGTCAATTGCAAATATATTAAACATAAGGAATTGTTATGAAGGTTGATATTGCAGAGATTAGAAGTCATTTTCCTATCACTAAGAATCATTACTTCTTCAATCACGCAAGTATTTCTCCGATGCCATTTGATGTGGTAGAATCCATAAGGGAGTTTAATGAGGATATTATGTACCACGGTAATATGCACGAGAGAAGGTGGATTCGTCAGGTGGAAAAGACTCGGGAGATGTATGCAAGACTGATAAATGCCGATCCTGAGGAGATAGCCTTTATTAAGAGCACATCTCAGGCAATCTCAATTATCTGTAAGGGGATGAACTTTAAGAAAGGGGAGAAGATATTGACGGCAGATGTTGAGTTCCCTGCAAATATCTATCCATGGATGGCGATGACCCCCAGGGGAGTGGAGATCAAATTTGTAGGCGCAAAAGATGGCAGGGTGGAGATAAAGGATATTGAGGGGGCTATAGATGCAAAGACAAAGATAATTGCACTCTCGCTGGTGGAATATGGCTCTGGTTTTAGAAATTATGTAGAAGAGGTAGGTGAGCTCTGTAAGAAGAAGGGTATATTCTTTTATCTGGATGGGATTCAGGGAGTTGGTGCAATCCCTGTAGATGTAAAGAAGTTTAATGTAGATTTTATGTCTGTTGCTGCGAGTAAATGGCTCTTTGGGCCACAGGGTGTGGCGATACTCTATATCAGAAAGGATATTATTGATGAGATTGCATATGAAGAGGTGAGCTGGCGCTCGGTGATTGAGGAGGAATCCAGAAAGCAGTTTAAGGTGGATAGTCGCTCCTTTGCCCGTAAATTTGAGGGAGATAATGCAAATTTTGCTGGCATTATTGGGCTTGGTGCAGCCCTGAAGTTGAGAGAGATGATAGGTAATAATTTTATATATAGAAATCTTGCAAAAAATGTTGATTTAATCTTTGAGGAACTCAAGAGGAGGGGTTATATTATATTTGGGCCTGTAAGTAAGTCAGAAAGGGCTGGAATAATCTCTGTGCATCATTCAGAGATGAGTTGTGAGGAGCTTTTGAGGAGATTACTATCTGAGAATATCATTGCATCAATCAGAAATAATCATTTGAGGATTTCTCCACACTTTTATCAGACCGAAGAGGAGATAGAATTTTTATTTGAGGTACTTCCCTGAGATGGAGTTGATCTTGTGGATTTCAGAAATGATTTAAAAACAAGAGTTCTTCTTCTTGATGGCGCGATGGGGACCAATCTGATATCGTCGGGGATAAATATTCAAGCATTGCCAGATATACTAAATGTAGAGAATCCAGAGGCAGTAAAAAGGGTAATGAGGAGTTACTATGATGCAGGCTCAGATATTATCAGGACAAATACTTTTAGCACTATCAGACCAAAGTTGAGTTCTTTTGGCATTGAAGACCGTCTTGATGAGATTGCAAGGGCTGGAATAAGGTTGTGCCGTTCTGTGATTAAAGATAGTAGGTATCTGGCGGTCTCAATCGGTCCAACTGGTGAATTGATGCCACCTATGGGGAGTGTTTCCTTTGATCAGATTTATGATTATTATTATGAAATAGGAAGGATCTATGAGAGCGAAGGTGTGGATATATACTGGCTTGAGACCTTTACAGATTTATATGAATTGAAGACTGCTGTTATTGCGCTCAGGGATGTTACAAAGAGACCTATTGTGGCACTGATGACCTTTGATGAGAATATGAGGAGCACATCTGGAAGTACACCTCAAATTATGGCTGCAACAATCTCAAGATTATCTATAGATGCAATTGGTGCAAACTGTGGTGTTGGTACGCGAAATATACTGGGTATCATTGCTCAGATGAAGGACTTTACAGATTTACCACTCGTTGCTCAGCCGAATGCAGGTATTCCTGAGAGTAGAGGATCTACGGTCTATTATCCAGAGAGTCCAGAAGATATGGCATTCTACACCAATGATTTTGTATCTAATGGTGTAAGGATTCTGGGGGCCTGTTGTGGGAGTAATGCAGAGCACATCAGGAAAATTAGAGAGCGACTCTCTCAGACAAAGAATGAATTCATTTTGCAGAGTGCAAGACCCTCACTCATCCTTACATCCAGAACCAATCTTGTTCAGATTACATCTGATTCGCCTCCAGTAATAGTAGGGGAGAGGATAAATCCTACTAATAAGCAGCATCTTATAGATGGACTCAAGAAGAGGGAGTATAAAGAGTTTTTAATAGAGGCAGAGCGGCAGATTTCTGCAGGGGCACAGGTTCTGGATATAAATACTGGAAGTCCAGTTGCAGATGAGAGATATTCCCTCCCTATTGTGATTGATGCGATAGTAAGGCAGAACGAAATCCCGGTGAGTATAGATACCACAAATGACGATGCACTTGAAAAGGCTCTCAAATCTCTACCCGGAAGGGCGCTTATAAACTCCATTCAGGAAAATGGTTCTCTTGAAAGAAGACTCCTTTTGGCAAAGAGATTCGGGGCGGCCTTTATTGTCTTAACTCTTAATGAGAAAGGGATACCGGAGAATGCTGATAAGAGAATAAGGATTGCTGAAAAGATAGTTGATAAAGCAATTCAACTTGGTTTTCGTATGGATGATATGATATTCGATTTCTTAACACTTGCTGTGGCTACATCTCTCCCCCAGATGAATGAGACTCTTAAGGCAATAGGGGAGTTTAAACGAAGGGGGTTATTTACTATCCTTGGGATAAGCAATATTAGTTATGGACTTCCTAAAAGGAGCTATATAAATACTTCATTTTTAACTCTTGCGATTCATTCAGGGCTTTCGGCTGCTATTATGGACCCTCTGGATAAAAATATGATTGCCTCTCTATATGCCTCTTCTGCACTATCCGGGAGTGATAGGAATTTTGCAAGATATATTGATTTCTCAATGAAGGTCAAAAAGGCTGATTCTGAAGATATTGTTGAGCAAATTAATCCTCTACTCAAACTCGTGGACTCAGTTATATCGGGTAAACGAAAGGAATCTATAGATATTACATCTGAACTCTTGAGCCGCAAAGTAGATTTCAAAAAGATTATCAATGATGGGATACTCAAGGCTATGAAGGAGGTTGGTATAAGGTTTAAGTCAAATCAGATATTCCTTCCGCAGGTTATGCTCTCAGCAGAGGCAGCACAGGCGGCATTTGATGTGATAATGGGGAGTGTGCCTAAAAATAGTATTGAGAAGAAGGGTAGGATTGTAATCGCCACAGTAGAGGGAGATATACACGACCTTGGAAAGAATCTGGTAGCATCTGTTTTAAGAAATTCGGGATTTGAGGTGATTGACCTCGGGAAGAATGTCAGGGCGAAGGATATCATTATTGCCGCAAGAGAAAATAATGTAGATATAATTGCACTCTCTGCACTTATGACTACTACTATGGGGAGGATGAGAGATATAGTCTCATTGCTCAGGGAGAGTGGAATGAAAGTGCCGGTAATGATTGGTGGTGCAGTTGTGAGCGATGGATTTGCAAAAGAGATAGGTGCTCATTATGGGAGAGATGCCATTGAGGCGGTGGATATTGCAGAAAAGATTATCTTATCAGGGGAGTTATGAAATATAACTGTTACATTATTGAAGATGAGATATCAAAAAATAGTAGAGGGTCAAAGAATCTACTTCTAACTCTTATGTTAACTCTCTTTATATGTATGGTTGAATTTATTGGGGGATTTATCTCCCGGAGTAATGCACTTATCGCTGATGCGGGTCATATGCTAACAGATTCAGCCTCTCTATTTGTCTGTTATTTTGCCTCACTGGTTGCCCGCAGAAAGGCAGATTCTGAGAAGACATACGGATATTACAGAATTGAGATTCTTGCATCGCTAATAAATGGGACTCTCCTGATTATATTGGCTATCTTTGTCATTTATAACGCATTAAGGAGATATTTTTCCCCCGTTGATATAGATGGAGGTATAATGTTGGTAGTCTCTCTGTCCGGGCTTATTGCAAATCTGGTTGGAATACTTTTACTGAAGGGGGATACACATAATCTCAATATAAAGAGTGCACTGCTCCATATCATAGGTGACACATTATCGTCTATTGGTGTTATAGCAGGTTCTCTTATCATTATATATACTGGCTATTACATTGTTGATGCAATTGTAAGTACTATTATTGGATTTGTAATCTTTATCAATGCAGTAAGACTGATTAGAGATGCGACAAATATATTACTTGAGGCAGTTCCATCCACTCTAAAAGTAAAAGATATTATGAATGATATAAAATCCAGTATTTCTGAAATAAAGGATATCCATGATGTGCATATATGGAGCATATCATCCGGTATATTTATCTTCTCTATTCATATTGTGACAGAGGTGAAAACCATTGAGGAGACTGACACTATCATCAAACGGATCTCTTCTCTGATGCGTGAAAAATACAATATTTTACATACCACTGTTCAGGTGGAGTCTGCAAATTTTGAAAGAGGGAGATGAAGAGAGGTATTTACTTTCAGTTAATAATGCTATTTATGGGTATAGCAGGGATATTACTGTTGTATAATCTTTATATCTCTGAAAATAAAGTCGGACATAGAAGCCCTTATGAATATTCAGGAAAGATTGATGGGCCACTTATGGGCGAGGTAAAATATTTGAATATCATTACAAATAATCAGATTGACTGCCTTGAATATGGTTTCTATATCTATTTCAGAGGGATAGACAATGACGATTTTGTGATTGCAACCGATTCAATCAGAAATACATTTGGGCTCCTCTCTGAAAATATGGTTGGTTACAGATTTAGATTTGACAAAGTTATGGAATGCAAGAGCAGAATAGAGAATAGAAAGACTTATCTCGTAATAGCCCCACCGCTTCTTCTGGATACAGATGATTAGAGATTTGAAGATATATATTTTGATATTTATTTTTTTAGTATCCTGTGTAGATAAAAGGGTTGGGTTTTATAAAAATATCAGAGCAGAACATCCAGTATTTTATCAGTTGTTGATTGATAGATTTTATGATGGAGATAGGACTAATAATTACCTAACAGCTAAAGCGAATCCATACGGATATCATGGTGGAGATTTGAAAGGGGTATTGGAGAAAATTGATTATTTGAAAGAACTTGGAATCAATGCGTTACTTATATCTCCGGTGCTGGACAATATCCCTTATTATGTGGATTTTCAGGGGTATAGACATTATGGATATCATGGTTATTGGCCAGATTATTTTGATAAGATAGAGGAGAATTTTGGAGATTTTAGATTATTAAAGAAAGTTGCATCCGAACTTCATAAAAATGGAATAGCATATATTCAGGATATAGTGCTTAACCATGTTGGTTATAAATCACATTGGGTGGAGAATCCTCTATGGGTTAGGTCCCCAAAATATGGAGGATGTATAGATAATAATGACCTCAAGATGTGTCTATTTGGATTACCTGATTTTAAGACGGAGAGAGAGGATGTGAGGAGATTTTTGATAAATAGTTATAAGAATCTCTTTTATCAGTCTGGATTTGATGGAGTTAGGATAGATGCTATGAAGCACATTGATAAAACAATTATTCACGAGTTGAGAGAGGAACTTAGAGAGAATAATCAGGATATAGTCTTTATAGGTGAATACTGGGGGTCTTCGGCTGATGAAAAGGGATTGTCTCTACTTAAAGAATATAATGTGGATTTCCTCTTTGACTTTGAATTCAGAGACTACCTCTCTTCATATCTAAGGGGAGTAATGCGAGGTGAGGCATTTGTTGCTTATTTGAATAAGAGATATGAGATTGCAGAGAAAGGATTTATTGTATTTCTAAATAGTCACGACCTTGATGGGCTCATTACTCATTTTGATGGGATTGAAGGTGAGAATAAGGTTCGTCTTTATAAGACTATGGCGATGATGCAATTTATATCAGGAGGTGTGCCATTAATTTACTATGGTGAGGAGAATGGAATTGATGTAGGAAAGGGGATTGAAAACCGTAGAGATATGAGTTTTAATGAAAGGTATAAGGGTATCAGGTCTTTTTATAAGGAACTGATCGCTCTTAAGAAGAGTGGCATATTAAATGGAAAGTTTTTAGCAGAGTTTGACAATGGCATTTTGGTTTTGAGGTTAATGAATTTTAATCAGCAGGTTATCTGCTTTATTAACAGAGCAGAGGGTGAGAAGGAATTTCATTTTGAGAATAATCTAATAAAACTGAAACCATATGATTTTCTATTGTTGAAAAAGAGTTCAGGTGGATTAGAAGATATTATTCCTCATTGAATATCTGTTCAAGGGTAAGAGAGACAGCCTTTGAGATTCCAGGTTCCTGCATAGTAATTCCATATATCTGATTTGCTGCCTCCATAGTTCTCTTATTATGGGTAATAACCAGAAATCTGCTATTCTTTGCAAACTCTTTGATCAAAGTGATGAATCTGCCAGTATTCACTTCATCCAGCGGTGCATCCACCTCATCAAGGACACAGAATGGAGCAGGTTTAATCTTATATATTGCAAATACCAGAGATAAACCCACAAGTGCCTTCTCTCCTCCAGAGAGCATATCAATTGAAATAAGTTTCTTCCCCCTTGGGTTGACAATGATATCCACACCACCTTCAAGTAGATTATTCTCATCCATCAGTCTCAAAGATGCCTTCCCACCGGACATCAGAACAGGTGCAACCTCTGTGAGTTTCTCATTAATCTTGTTGAATGTCTCAATAAATCTCTCTTTTGAGATTCTGTTAATCCTTGCTATTGCCCTCTTAAGATTCTCTATTGCACGCTTGAGGTCATCGTAGTTATTTTGTAAAAACTCCCTACGTTTTGAGAGATTTTCATATTCAGCGATAGCAGTCAGGTTTATCTCACCAAAATTTTCAATTATATTTTTGAGTTCCTCGATTCGTTCTTTATCTTTGTCTGTCAATTCTTCTGCATTCATAATGTAGCCATTTGTTATTTCGTCTGCAATATTTACATTGAGCTTATCACTACAGAAGTTGACTAAATTCTCCTTCTTGAACTGCAACTCCTTGAGCCTCAGTGTGAGTGTAGAAATCTTTTCTCGTATTTCAAATATCTGTCTTTGAATATCTTTGAGAAGTCCCTCAATATTGAGTATCTCTTCAGAGAATTTGTTATAGTCATTTAATAAAAGGTTCTTCTCCTCTGTTATTGCCCTGAGTTCTGCTATAAGATTGTCAAATTCAGAGGATTTATTCTTTATTTCATCTTTTAACTGGTTTATCTTAATGTTGTTTGCAGAGATAGAGTTTGTGATAATCTCTATCTCGTAACTCAAATTCTTCTGCTCATTTGAGATTCTGTTTATCAGGTTCAGAATAGATTGAAGTTTTTCATTGTCGGAGGCAGATTGGATTCTGAAATTGGTAAGTCTCTCACTCTGTATCTTCTCTTCGGTTGAGAGTTCATTGAGTTCTTTTTGAATAGAGAGTTCAAGGGCCTTGAGTTCGTCCCTCCTGACCTCAAAGCCCTTAATGGACTCTTCTATGTTTAAGAGCTCCTCCCTGTTATCCTTTAGTTCATTCTCATATCTCTCACTCTCAAAAGATATTACATTTAACCTATCATTGATGCGATTTAGCTGTTCCTGTATTGATGAGATATCTTTCTCAATCTCAACCTTCCTTATCCTGTGAGATTGAATCTCCTCTTTGAGAGTTTCAAGATAGCCTTTGAGTCTTATTATCTCTTCCTTAAGTGTGAGGTGTTTCTGTTGCTCCAATTCAAGTGACCTCTCAAATTCCTCAATCTTGGGTTTGAGTTCTCTTATTTCTCTCTTACGTGCAAACTGTCCGCCACTCTTATCCTTCTTTCCTCCTGTGATGATTCCAGAGTGTTCAATAATATCGCCTTCTGGAGTTAGAAGAGTCTTATTAAAACCATTATTTGACCAGAGGGTGAGAGCATTAGAGATATTGTCCACTATTACTACATCGCTAAATAGGGCATTTGAAATCTCCTGAAATTCCGGTGAACATTTTATGTAGTTTACTGCCGGTCCTATTACCCCTTCACCGGAGGGCGTACCGGATGTGGAAGAGTGGCTTTTGGGTTTTATCGGGATGAATGTTGTTCTACCTGATGCACTTGTCTTTAATAGATTGAGTGCATGAATACCTACCTCTGGTTCTTTTATAATGAGTGATTGAAGCTTTTCCCCAAGGAATGACTCAATAGCCCTCTCATATGGTGGTTCTACCTCAATGTATTCTGTGATCAGTCCCATTATCCCCTCTGTTAGCCTTTCATCTGTATCCTCTTCACGAGCTTTTAAGATAGCCTTTATCCCTTCATCAAAGCCCTCCAGATTCCTCTCAAGTTCCACAAGAGAATTGTACCTGGACCTTATCTCTGTTAGATTCTCTTTTATGTTCATTATGGTTGTTTCAGAGTGGAGAAGTTGACTCTCCATATCATTCAATTTTTCTGTAAATGTGCGGAACTTTACCTCTGACTCCTCCATATCTCTACTCTTTAAATCAAATTCTGTATTCTTCTCTTCTATCCCCTTTGTGAGAGATGCTTGCTGGGAGAGGAGTGTCTCCCTTTCCGATTTTAAGCCTTCAATCCTTTTGAGCACATCCTGAATAGAGGACTCAATGTAGTTCTTTCTATTTGTATTTCTTGCGATTTCAGTCATAATCTCAATGAGTTCTTTCTGGACATCCTGATATCGGGACTGAATCGCAGACTTTTTATCCAGAATCTCTTTAAGTTCTTTCTCCTGTTCTGAGATTCTCACAGTGTGTATTGAAATCTCATTCTCAATCTCAGATTTTTCCAGATTTTTGAGCTCAATCTCCTTTTCAAGTTCATTGATTCTATCCCGCATCTTGACGATTCGCTCTGTACCATCTTTATTGTTTAGAGTCAGGTGCTCAATCTCTTTTTCAAAGTAATTCTTTTCATTTTCCAATAGCCTCATCCTGCTCTCACAGGAGATAATCCTGTTGTTGAGTTCATTAATTAGTTTTTCTCTCTCCCCAAGTTCAGTTGAAATATTTATATGTCTGGATTCTAATTCTGCAAGTTGTGTGTTTAACTCAGCCTCTCTGTTCTTTAATTGGTTTATTTCATCCTCTCTATTCTTCTCTTCCGTAAGGATATCTTTAAGTTCAAATCTTGCACCTTTCAGTTCAATCAAATTGAGTTCCTCTTTGAGTTTCTTATATCTTTCAGCCTTCTTTGCCTGTTTCTGTATAATAGCTATCTGACGGTCAATCTCTTTAATTACATCCGATATCCTTAATAGATTGTTCTCGGTCTGCTCAAGCCTTGAAAGGGCGACCTTCTTTCTGTTGCGATATTTGGTAATTCCAGCCGCCTCTTCTACCATCAATCTTCTATCCTCAGGGGAGGAGGTGGCAAAATTCGTAATAGTCCCCTGATCAATAATAGAATATGCCCTCGTTCCAAAGCCCGTTCCCAGAAAAAGCTCTACTATATCTGTAAGTCTGCAGGGAATTTTATTGATCAGGTATTCACTCTCTCCAGTTCTAAATATCCTTCTGGTGATACATATCTCGTTATATGAATTATATTGTGGAGGGAGATTTTTCTCATCATTTTCAAAATAGAATGAGACCTCCGCCATACCTGATGCAGCAAACTTCTCAGTTCCGTTGAATATTACGGAATCCATAGATTTGCCACGAATCTTTGAAGGCGCCTGTTCACCTAAAACCCATCTTATCGCATCCACAACATTACTTTTGCCGCATCCATTGGGTCCAACTATACAATTTATTCCATCCTTAAAATATATGATTGTGTGGTTGAAAAAAGACTTAAATCCAATCAATTCTAACTTTACAGGTCTCATAAAACCTCTTAATATATACTATATTATTAAAGTGTAGTGCAATGTATATCGCAATACATCAAAGTTGATTTCTACTAACATACGATAAAGCCAAATGCAAGAAAAAATTAGTTTATTTCTATGAGTTCAAATTTTCTGCTTCCAACTCCTATCTTCTCGGCGTGTTTCAATATAATTGTATAGTCAATCCTGGGTCTTAAAGCCTTTAGTTTGTCCTCAGCACCTGAATGTTTCTCCATTACGGAGAGCAAAGAGATAGGGGCTTTATTAAATAGATAAATGGATGCCTCATCAATTGCCACAGGGTCTCTGGATGCCAGAATCCCTATATCAGGGGTCAGTCTATTATCACTCCAATCACAACAGTCACAATCGGCGGTGATATTCATCAGGAAGTTGAAGAAGATTACTTTATTTCTCTTGTTTTTTATTGCTGCAAATGCATATTCGGCAGTTTTACATTGAAGTGGCTCACTTGAGGTCTTCCAATTTTCTGGAATTGCCCTGTGTGGACAGACCACAATACATTCTCCGCAACCAATACATTTTGTTTGGTCAATATATGCCTTCTTGTTCTCTTTGAGTATAATACATTTTACCGGGCAATGTCTTATACAGATTGAATCGCCTTTGCATAATTCTTCATCTACATAAGGCTTGACATCACTATGGAGTATCTGTTTCCCGGCAGAGGTTGCGCAACCCATACCCAGATTTTTTAATGCACCCCCAAAGGAGAATAGCATATGCCCCTTAAAGTGAGATATGACTGCCATCGCAGTTGAGTGAAAAATAGAACCTGCAATCTTTGCCTTCTTGATATAATCGCCATTGATCTCCTCCTCAACAACATCTGTCCCGGTCAATCCATCTGCAACAATAATAGGTGCACCTGTGCTCTCCAGAGTAAAACCATTGTGAGCAGCGGTTTTTATGTTCTCTATTGCATTCTTTCTCTCCCCGGTATAGAGAGTATTGGTATCTGTAACAAAGATGTTTTGACAGCTCTTCTTGATCTCATCCACTATGGTCCTGATAAAAGGGACGGGGATAAATGTGGTATTCCCTTTCTCGCCCCAGTGAACTTTGACAGCCACTCTATCATTCTCCTCAAAAACCTTATCAAACTCTGCCCTGAGATAGAGCGTTCTAATCTTCTCCAATAGATTTTTCTTTGGGTTTGCCCGAAAGTTTGTATAAAATACCTTTGATCTCATAGTTACCTCATTGTGGATTTTGAGATATATCTGTATCAATATCTCTAAATTTCATACCTAAAAGTGGGATTGAGATTACCCCGGCGATAGTTACTGGAATCAGTTGAATAAAGTGATAAGTCAGGGCAATAGAGAGTGCAATTGATTTTTCTATATTGAAAAATCCGAGGGCAAGGACAACAGAGAGTTCAAATGTCCCAAGTGAACCGGGTGCTGCAGGAATCATTATTGCGATGTTTACTGCGAGTAGTGTGAGGAGTGCCGCAAGCGGTGTCAGATGAATGCCAAATGAGAGTATTACGAAGTAAATCATAAATATCTGAACGACCCATCCACAAAGAGAGAGAAGGGTAGCAAGGGTGGATGTCTTGAAATTATTGATTGCCTCAAATCCTTTCTGTAGCTTTTCAAATATGCCCTTAATTATCTCATTTGTTCTATCACTGAGTGGAATATATTTAATCGCTGTCTCAGGCCTGAGTTTCATTAGGAGTATAATCAGGGTGAATACAATTGAGAAAAATACTATAAAGCCAAA
This sequence comes from Myxococcota bacterium, assembly GCA_049969675.1. Classification (GTDB taxonomy): domain Bacteria; phylum Myxococcota; class SpSt-1050; order SpSt-1050; family SpSt-1050; genus SpSt-1050. Next base: position 14,742 of record JBMFOP010000038.1, read on the forward strand.
TGTCCCTTTCTTCATCCAGTCTGGCGTCTCCATTATCAGAGGCATTATCACAAGGAGTATTAGCATACCTATTCCTTCAAAAATTCTATCCAATGCAGCAGACCCCAGAACTGTGGTCTTTGAGATATTCTCCTTCTTGCCGAGGAGAAGTGCCCTTACAACTTCTCCGGCTCTTGCGGGCAATATGGTATTTGCCATAAATCCTACCAGATTTGTTAGATATAAGACAAAAAGCCCTGGCTTTGGCGTAAGAAGAATCTGCCATCTCAGACTCTTGAAAAGGATAACAACAAAATTTAGAATGAATACTATAGTGAGTTCAAGTGGCCTTACATTCTTAAATGCCTCTAATGCCTCTCTAAAATCAATCAAGTAGAATAATAGAGCAAATATGGCTATTGATAATATAAAACCTGCTATCTTCCAGTCTTTGAGCTCGTACTTCATAGAAAGACCTCTATTAACACAAATTGAAGAAAAATAAATTTTAAAATGTAAGAGGAATTGCGATTTACATTTGTATCTGTTTTTGATATTATGTATTAGCCATTTCAAGGAGGTATTTATGACAAAAATAGTTAAGAATCACTCACTCGGTAAAGATGTGGCAAAGGGTAAGATTGAGCAGATGCTCCCACAGTTTGCCGAACAGTATAATCTCAAATATAGGTGGGTTAATAACTATACCGTTACATTTGAGGGGTCAGGGGCAAAGGGACAATTTGTGATTACCGATAATAGCATTGAGGGAGAGATAAGTCTGGGCTTATTGCTGAGGGCATTTGAAGGGAAGATAGTCTCGGCGGTAAATGAGAAGCTTGATAAGATTCTTTCATAAAAATCTATGTTAGATATATTTTTCTTCTTTTTATCCTTCTTCTTGGAGGTTAAAGATTCGGCATTCCAGTTTGATGAGGGGGTAGGGGTTATCTTTAGGTATCTTATTGAAGACCTAAAAAGTAATCAGGCTTTTAATATCTCACGTAGATGTTCAATTGAACAGAAAGAGTATATTCATACTGTGGAGTTGGTCTTTGATAAGTTAAAACTGGATGTGGTAAATACAACCCCGGATTCAGATGATTACAAAAATTGTGAGGGTGTGGAGATTGAGAGTATAGCACTTACAAAGGAGAAGGCACTTTGTTATAACAAGGAGGAGCCATCTATCATCAATGTGGGTTTTATAGCGTTTATGGATAAGTCCTGTCAGAATGAACTACTTAAATACTCTAAAAAATTTTTAGGTAAGTTAGAGAAGGATATCCCATTTGACCACAGGATTATTCAGTCCAGATGCAACAATATGAACATCAGGATGAAATTTAACTCCCCGGGTTATTACAATATGACATTTATCTGTGAGGATAGAGTCGGTATTGTCTTTATAAATAAAGAGATGCTGCAGCATTTTGAAAATACCAGAAGGCTGATTGAGGAGAAGGTAGAGGCAATTGAAAATATGCCAAAGGCGAAGGATGACTTCTAATTTTTGCCTTACATTGAAAATATTTTCTTTTAGTGCGAGGATTATATGAGGATATTTTCAATCTCTATTCTATCCCTGATACTTCTTATATCTGCCTGTTCTTCAGGTGAAGGAGAGAGTGACATCTTGGATTTTTCTGATATTGCACAAATTGATATTTTAGATGTGTCTATTGACATACTATCTGATGGTTCTACTGATACCACAACCTTTGCAGAGTGTGAGAGCGGGGTGGTAGGATTATATGGACCTTCTAATAAATATGAACTTTCATTTACTGTGGAGATATATCCATTCCCCAATGACTTTTATACAACTATTGATGTCAATACTCCCACTGGAATAAGACTCAACTATCCCGATGGGCTTCTATTAAATGGGGTAAATGAACTGATGGGATTCCCAACATTCCCATTTCTCATTGCTCGTTTTATTAACCCCGCTGATGTGGATGGCAGATATAAGATTACCCCAATTGTTTCTGATAAATTTAATAAGAGGAGTTTTGTTGAAGACTTTATCTTTTTATTGCCCCTTGATGTCTTGCTTGATGAAGAAGATACTGGAAAGATTGAAAAATCGCTCATTCCACTTGAGGTACATTCAAATAATATGGGTGGTCTATATGCACAGGTCCTGCAGATACTTGATGAGAGTAGAGAGTATGTCTTCTTCCTTATGGATAATCTCAAAGTAAAGATTGAAGATTTAAATGGGAATATAATTTCTAATGAAGGGTGTATAGCCACATCTCCAAACTTTGAGGCATTAAAGTTAAGGAGATCAATTGAATCCCGGTATCCCGAACTGGAGCCATATCGTGAGTCACTTGTGAATGTCTTTGATTCACTTGAAAATAAGCTCCACATTCCACGCAACAGGATAATAATGCTTTCAAGATTTAAGACAGGTCAGAACTTTAGTATTATGAAGGATATAAAAGATCAGATTGAAGAAATAAATAATTTTAATGTAGAGATAACTGATATATTCAAGCCAATGGATTCAAATAAGAAATTGAGTGCGAAGATGAAAGAGTATCTTCCCTGTGCTGAAGATATAAAGAGTATTGATGAATTTTATGATTATGATTTTTCAAATGTAGATTCTATTGTGGTTGGATATTATGATTCACCAAATTATCTGAACGAGAAAAATAGGCTTAATTATGATATAGATAAGAAGAGGTATCTACCTGTGGGGAAGAGCAGGATACAATTTATTTTGATATTGCCAGTAAAGGATGATGCAAAGGGGATAATTTCTCCTGCACCATTTGTCCTTTTTCAACACGCCTTTGAGGTGTGCAAGGAGACCTCAATGGCGCTTGCAGGGACATTTAGCTCCTTTGGATTTGCCATTGGGGGAATTGATATGATTGGTCATGGAATTCGTTCAGGTAATCCTCGTTGTGAGGATGGAAGACTATATTGCGACACACAATCGCTGGACTTTATTAAGGTAAATGATATGCTTACCACTGTAAACTGGCTCAGACAATCTGCAATTGATACAATGGCATTTTATCAAATGATAAAGGGTTTAGAACTTGATATCGTGCCATCAGTGGCTGATGAAAATGGAGTTGTAATTAAAGAGGAATCAGGGGACAATATTCTGGATATCAATACTAAAACTTCACTCTTTACTTCGCAATCACTCGGCTCTTATCTTGGGATTTCCATTGTCAGTTTATTAAATGACTTCAATAGTGCAGTCTTTAATGTCCCCGCTGCAGCATTTTTTAAGTTACTCTCGGTTGATTTGTCAGAGAATGGAGAGATATGGGAACTCGGTGATATGTATCTACCTTTTATTTTATCAATACAGACACTCGTAGATGAGATTGAGGTCTTGAACTTTACAAAGAGATATTTTACAGAGAATGGCGTCAATATGAATGTGCTTATTCAGGCAGCCAAGAATGATAAAGTTGTGCCCCATAATGGGACGGAGATGCTCGGGCACTTTATGAGGCTTGAACAGGTGGATGCGTTGAGAGTGATTGAGGGCGTACCGCAGGTAAACTCTCCACACTCTGGTTCATATCATTCCGAGAAGTTGACCGCGGCATATTATCAATTTGACCCCGCCGAGCACATCTTTTACTTAAAGAGTTTTACAGAGGGAGTTAGGCAGTCAGCCCAATATCAGTCTGCTGTGTTTTTAAAGAGTTCTCTTTTTAGAAGGGATAAAGGTGGACTGGTCCTGAATCCATATAGTTGTTCACAGATTGATGATTTTATTGAAGAGGCTAAGAGTTATCCACTTGAAGTCCTCTCAAATCCCTATTGTAAGTGAGGATATAATGACTGATTGTAAGTAGGTGATGGATAAAAATTACTTGAAAAATTTTATATTAAATATAAAATAGGAATCTATCAAAGGAGGTTATATGGTAAGATTAAGGTTTTTTATTATGGGATTACTGATTTCTCTCTTTCTCTCTATGTCTTATCTTAGTTGTTTTGAGAGTTCTTCTGCATTTAATAAAGTTTCAATATATGCAGAGGATGATTTCTTAAAGAGCTGGAAGGTATTGAGTCCAAAGCCAGTGGAAGATGATATCTTTTCGGTGCATTTTGCAGGGAGAGCAGCAGTGGCTTCTCTTTATGGAGGGAAAATTATTTACTCTGAAAATGCAATGATGACGATTCAGTATTATTCACTACCTCAGGCAGATGTCTTAAATGATATAACAGATTTTTCTAACAATTTTGTGGGGGTGAGTTCTCTGGGGAAGATGTATAAATCCTCGGATGGTAAGAGCTGGTCGGTTGTCACTGGTGAGGCATTAAATAATCCTCTTACATCCGTTGCATCTGGTAATGAAGTAATCGCTGTTGGGTTTGGTGGCATAATAATATCTTCAAAAGATTTGAGCTCTTACACTAAAAAATCTACTAATACTCAAAATAATCTTCTGGATATAGCGGTATCAGATAGCAATTCATATGTTGTAGTAGGAGAGAAATCTATAGTATGCCTTTCACCAGATGGGAATACATTTACCTGTTCAACTACTTCTGCAGGTGCTGATATTGTGAGTGTTGCCTATGGAGATGGTAAATTTGTTGCTGTAACTTCAAATAACAAACTTATGGTCTCAACAGATAGTGGGGCAAACTGGACCATCTCTGATCTGGGATTTACTGGAGTAATTTCAAGAATAGAGTATTTCAACAATGAGTTTATAATTTATGGATTAAACGGACTGATTGCCACCTCAGCCACAGGGGATTCATTTAATAAACTCAGTGTCAGCACTGCGTATAGCATTTTTGATGTTACTTATGATGGCTCACTCTATTATCTCGTTGGACCGGGAGGTTTGGTACTCACCACATCACATCCATCTTTAGGCTTTATTAAAATCTCTCCAGATATAGCTGGAGACCTCTTTGCAATCTATAAGGGTCTTAATTATTATGTTGTAGGTGGGCGAGGTGGGACAGTTGCCTATTCTGATGATGGTCTGGATTTTTACAATGTGTCTTCAACCGGGATTGATAATGATATAAAGGCTATTGCATCAGATAAGAATGTCAACAATGAGCAATTTTGTGCTGTGGCAAATGGTGGTTTTATCTATCGCACAAATGATATAACAGGGGGATGGACTGGATATCATCTATCAGGGAGTAATGATTTTAATGATATAATATTTGCCCTCTCAAGATTTATTCTTGCCGGAGATGCTGGAACTCTGTATGTCTCAGGTGATTGTATAAATTTTCTTCAGGTTAATACCGGTTCTCAGTCAAATTTTAAGAGGATTCTCTTTGATGGCACAAATATTCTTCTGTCCGGGAGTAATGGCACACTTTTTAAATCCACGAACCCTTCGGGCCCTTACTCAAAGCTCTCCTTCCCCGTTACATACGATATTGTGGATATGGCATATGGAAATGGGATATATTTATTCCTGACACAGGAGAAAGTAAGCGATTATGTCTACAATTCAAGGATTTATAAATCAACGGATCTGAGTAATTTTACTCTTGCAAAGGAGTATTTAAGTGTCAAACTAACCCGTGCGGCATTTGGGGCTGGATATTTTATCTTCACGAGTGGTTTTGGGAATGTCTATTATACAAAGGATGGGCAGACTTTTTCAATGACCGCAACAGGTAAGTATAAAGAGTTTCTGAATGCAGTATTTTTAGAGAAGGCATTTTATTTATCAGGGAAAGATGGGTTGCTGATCAAATCAGGTGATAATCTCGCCGGGCTTGAGCCAGAGATATCTGTATCTGTTACGGAGATTGATTTTGGGGATGTGGTGATTAACTCCTCTTCAAATGTAGAGTCGGTAGTAGTTACAAATATTGGTAAAGGAGACCTATCTATAAGTAAGGTTACACTCACAGGAAATGATGCCAATCAGTTTAATATTGAATCAGACTCCTGTAGTTCATCCACTCTAAAAGAGAGTGAGGAGTGTATTATCTATGTGGATTTTAGGCCTACTTCTGTTGGGAGTAAGAGTGCAGGACTTAGTATTACAAGTAATGACAGGACTCATCCGATATTTACTGTGAATCTGGTTGGTAAAGGGATTACGCCTCAATCGGGTGTAATATCTCTTGATAAAAGCTCAATTGATTTTGGAATTGTAAAAGTAGGAAATGAGTCAACGGTTCAAAATGTAGTGGTTAAGAATGTAGGTACACTGGATTTGAGTATTGGGAGTGTCTATCTCGGAGGGAATGATACTTCTGATTTTGAGATTAGGAGTGATAATTGCAATAGTACCACTCTAACGCCAAATAATAGCTGCACAATTGGTCTTGTATTTAAGCCGCAGTCTCTGGGAAACAAATCTGCAGAACTTCTGATTGATTCTGATGACCCAACAAGACCTACGGCAAAAGTCATCCTCTCTGGTAGTGGAATTGACAGGGATTATCCAAACATTGTTGTTGATAATAATCAGGTTGATTTTGGTATCGTAAAATTGGGATCAGAGTCTGATATAAAATCATTGATGGTCTCAAATAACGGCAGCGCCGGACTCAATATAACAGATGTCGTTATAGATGGGAACAATTCAGCTGACTTTATTATCAAGAACGATGGCTGTAAGGCGAAAATTCTTACACCATCTTCCTCCTGTAAGATTGATTTGGCATTTAAACCTCAAAGTGTCGGGAATGAATCGGCTACTTTGAAGATATCCAGCAATGACCCGGATACACCACAATATACTGTTAATTTATATGGGACCGGTAGGGCTGCAGGTGGTCCTGCAATCAATGTCTCCCCTATGAGTCTGGATTTCGGCAAGATAAATACGGGTTATGAATCTGCTGCTCAGGATATTACTATAAAATCTGAGGGAGACTCTGATCTTTCAATCACCGCTGTCAATCTTGGAGGAAATGATAAAGACCAGTTTGTTATCAAATCAAACAATTGTCCGCTAAAACTTGCACCGAATAACAGTTGTAAAGTATCAGTTTCTTTCAAACCTACAAAATCCGGTGTTAAGAGTGCTGAGATTCAGATATCCTCAGATGACCCAACATTTGCACAGGTAAATGTCTCATTGACGGGAGAGGGTGTGGTAAATAAGCCTTCTGCTATAAGTGTGACTCCTTCTTCCTATGATTTTGGCAAGCGTATTATTGGTAAGGTATATCCACCTGTCACATTTACAGTAAAGAATGAAGGGACCGGGAATCTGAGTATTGATTCAGTCTTGATTGAAGGTATGGATGCTCCGGTGTTTAAGATAGAATCAGATGATTGCTCTAACAATCAATTTATACCTGATGGCTCCTGTTATATCAAAGTAAGTTTTAATCCAGTAGATGAGATATCTTATTCAGTAAATCTTGTAATTAACTCAAATGATTCAACAAAACCCAAATTTGAGGTGCCACTGAAGGGTGCAGGAATTAAGGGCGAGAGAGAGGATGCAGGGGTGACTGAGGATATTGCAAGTGAGGAGGAGACTGGTACGCAACCAATATCAGATACAAAATCAAAGGATGAATCAACCTCTGGCTGTGGATGCAGTATTGTTGAATAGAGTAAAAATCGGGCTATCCTGTTATAGAGAGTTGAACGCTTTTAGGAAGATTTTGATCCCGAGATATCACCCTGATTTGTCTTGACACAGCCTTTTTATTAAAATAGATTTGTCAATCTTAAATTTGAGGAGGTTTTTAAGACCTATGGATTTTAATGTCTTATGGCAGAATACAAAGGAAGGTAAGTACAATCTATTTCTGGTAATAGCCCTTGGAATTATGTTATTTATTCCATTTTTAGGCAGCGTGGGCCTTCATGACCCCTGGGAGACACACTATGGCGAAGTTGCCAGGTCAATGCTCACCAGAAATGATTATATATTTCCTTACTGGGAGTCAGGATACTTCTTTTCAAAACCAGTCTTATTGATGTGGATGATGGCGGCAGGTATGCATATCTTTGGTGTGAATGAGTGGGGAGTAAGGTTCTTTATCGCTGTACTCTCAATACTCTGTATGTCTATTACCTATTGGGGTGTCTCAAGATTGATTAATAAGAGGGTAGGACTGCTTACTACTTTTGTGATGACTACAAGCCCATTCTATCTCTTCCTCTCCAAGCAGGCGATTACTGATATGCCTTTCGTGGGGAATATGACAATAGGGATGGTCTTTCTGGCGCTTGGTCTAATAGAACAGGATGAGTCTATACCGACACTGAGGAGCAGGATAATTTTAACAGTTGTGACTTTGCTTGCTACTATTACACAATACGCATTAATGATTAATAGTGGACATATGATGAAAGGATTAACCACTGCTGCGATAATACTCATATTTGCAGGTATTCTTGCCGGTTACTTTGCATTTACAAGGAAGAGGCAGTATGAGATATTTCTGTTTTATGGATATATCTTCATAGGATTTGCAACGCTCGCAAAAGGGATAGGTGGTTTTGCAATACCGGGTGCCATCTGGCTACTTTATATTCTTGTAACAGGTGATTGGGGGATTTTGAAGAGGGCTATGTTGCCAATCGGAATATTTGTTTTTGGTATTATTGCGATTCCCTGGTATGCAACGCTTCTGTCATTTAATGGCAGAGATACAGAGGGATTTACATTTTATGGAAGATTCTTTGTCCACGACCATTTTAATAGACTTGCGGCAGGTGTGCATGGGGATAGGGGTTCATTTGAATATTTCATTGAACAACTCGGATTTGGGATGTTTCCATGGAGCGCACTTATACCATTTGCCTATGTGGGTGTGCTGAAGGATACGATTCTGGATAAGGCAAGGGATTACAGGACGATTCTGCTTTATACATTGTGGGGTCTATTTGGTTATGTATTCTTTCATTTGATGATTACAAAGTTTCATCACTATATCTTCCCGGCTGTCCCCGGAATCGCTCTGGTGGTGGCAGTTTATATCGATAGACTATTAAAGGACCCGGAGAGTGAGAGCTGGCTTACCAAGGCAATAATATTTGTCTTCTTTATCATCATTGCGAGGGATATCATTCTTGACCAGCGGGTACTTGTAAATCTCTTTACCTATAAATATGATAGGCCATTTCCCACTGGTGTAATTGAGATATGGAAATACATTGCAATATTTACTATCGGTGGGGCGCTTGTAATCTACTTTTATATCTTCAAAAAGCCCAGATTCGCCATCTACTCTTATATGGCTACTGCGCTCGCCTTTGCAATTTTTATTGTGCATGTATATTTCAATCTAATAACACCACATTATTCACAGAAGTATCTCTTTGATACTTATTATAAGATGAGGCGAGCAAATGAGCCTATTGCGGCGTATCTTATGAACTGGAGAGGTGAGACATTCTATTCAAAGAATACAGTGAGACAGCTCAAGAGCAACTCTGAGACCAGAAGTTATGCCGATGGACCGGGCAGAAAATTCATTCTTGTTGAGGCAAGCAGATATAATTCATTAAAGAGTGCACTCTCAGAACAGATGCGAGATAAATTGAGAATTGTAGATAGGTCATCAAACAAGTTCTATCTCACTATAGTGGACCCTGATATACCTGTTGACAATAATAAAAAGCAAGAACCGACAGGGCATGAGCCAGAGAAGGAGATAGAGTAAAATTTATATAAGTTCACAGACGACAGACCACAATAAATACAAAATTATCAGATTTGCCAAGAAACCACCGCTGTCCAGAATAATCTGCTTTGAATTGTTAACTATTTGCCCCCAACAACTAAATCCCTATATCCTTTTGAAATCTTATGTCTCATTTACTGCACCATAAAATTGACGCTTGAAGATATCTATAGAATTTGTTTCGTCATAAAGAGTTTTTACTTTATGTTCTTTATTTATAAGACCCCGATGACTCTCTGCCATATTTTTATAAAAGTCAAAGATTTGATACACTACCTAAAAATTTTGTCCGAATTGTTTAGCCATTATCTATCGTAATATTTTGTCTTATAACCATCCTCACCATCTCTCTTACTCCCATATATACCTCTGTATTTATCTTCCTGATACAAATTCATTTATCTTTTTGTTCAACATAATCAGGGTCAATAATAACCCTTATCCCGTATCCAATCTTGGAACAAGGGTTGTCATCAAATTTCCACTTTATTTGATAATAATTAAGAAGGGGTAATACAGCATCCCTTACGGGATAAATCTTACACTTCTCTGTACACTTCTCAGGGTCAATAGGCGGATTCTTCCACTGAAGACATCCAAACTGCCCTGCTCGTTCAAAATATGGGTCATTGTTTAACTTCAATATATATGGCTTCATCTCCTCCTTTGTAAATCTCTTCATATGCCCACCTTTAGAAAATGCCCAGACGGCACTTTCTCTAAATTCCCAATATACATCGTCAAATAACTTAAATATCTCCCCAGTTACATCCATATCTCCCAGATGCCCAAGTCCCAATATCACTGACTTTCTATAACACTCATTAACTTTGGCTCTATGAGAATACAACTCCTTCTTCAACCTCTCTCTAAAATCAGGAATCCCCTTCTTAACAATGCTTGGGAAATATTTATCAAACTCTGTTTTATAGGGATAATACTGACACATACTAAACGCATAGTCCATTATATACGAATATTTATCATCCAGGCTAAAATCCCCAGAATCTAATATAAACTCAATAGCACTAAATACGGTGACCTTTTCATATCCACTCTTCGCAAGGTGCCCGTTTTTTAGTAGATATATCTGCTCATCAACGGATCTCTTAAAGCGACTTTTTTCAACTATTCTCCTAAATGCCTCATAATCACCATTTGCTGGCTCAATTTCCTCCGAATATATCGCATAGCCTGAAATCAGAAATATAAACAATACCAATATCTTTTTCATCTTACTAATCCTCCTCCTTTTTTACTTACATCCATAATCTTTCTTATCTAAATACCTTGATGTATCTGAATAATCCTCATTATCCGCCGAGCATACCTTCCAGTTGTTCTCATTTATGGTGGCAAGACATTCATAATCTGTAGCATACTTATCACCGCCTAATTCTTCTAACTTACTACATAATGTCTCGTTACAGCTACATTTTTTATGTGGGTCCAATCCAGCCTCTGTCTCATAATTATCCGGAACCCAGTCATCATCTGTATCCTGATTTTCGTCATATCCATTGGGCCACCAGAAAAGATAGTGGTCTTTGTGAAACTTCTCGTGTAAACACACCTCTGCAAATGTATCTATCCCACTACTGCCAGTATACTCATTATATGAATGACTACCTCTGCAAAAATAGAAAATATTATCCCCAGGGTTATAAAAGCCCATCGCTATAGTTGATTCGCCTGAAGAACAACCTGCTTGATATCTATGATTCCCCGGGTCGCAGTCTGCCTTTGTATTTCTCCAATAATAATAAAAGTTAGGAGTATCATCTGGTTCGTTTCCCATAAATTCCTGATGATTCCAGCTGAGCCCCTCTACCCCGGGACCCTCTATTGGAAAATATGTAGTGATAACAAATGGTGATGTAGCCGATATAATTTCATTGTTCCCACTACTACCTAATTTGCCACACAATACCAGATTTATTACCTTCCTCCCTATGCTATCTTCATAATACTTCGGTCTCTTCGGACTTACCCAATTTGATGGTAGCCCAATTATCCTCAAACCCTGCCTAATGCCTCTTCCGTAAATATATGGGCTCTCTATTCCACCATATATACTTCCTATACCATTAACAAAACAGTATGGATCTGTTGTTGTTGTATAACCCTCTGTCCACTCTATTTTGTAAGGAGACCTTAATTTCGGAGAATAAGGGGTATAAACCCATATAAGGTCGTTTTCTATTATCCCGTCTATTACCATATCTCCAGTCTTATCTACCTCATACTTCACCACTCTAACAGAATAATAATTAGTTGTGTCAATTATATCATCATACACATATGGCGCTGAACCAGATGGATAGATAAAATTTGTATCTTCCTTGATTCTTTCAGGCAGTCTTATCTTAAATGGTATGAATGTTATATAAAATCTATATTTATATCCCTCTTGGACATTCTCGCTCTCTTCCTTATACTCATAATCCTTCTGAATTACAAATTCATTTGCAGATAAGTATCTCATTCTCGGTATTGTTATATCCTCCACTTCGATATCAAATCCCAGTGGTTCTTTTACACGAGCACTTCCTACCTCATATATTTCGCCATCTGAGCTAAGAGTCAATTTTATATGTGCATCTCCAACTGGATCAAAATTTGCTCCTGATACTATCCCAAGATTTATTAACTCCTTACTTATCTGCTTTGGCTGTGGTGTATTACAGTTACTACCTATGTCTACCCTGTATTCCCTTTTACCCTTATACTCTATATCATCTGACAATAGAGTATATTCTCCTCTTGTCCTCAATTCCTTCTCCAGAAAAATCAATGCTGGATTCCCAACAAAATCAATTGTCCTGAATACAAAGGCATCTCTAATTGTCCCCTCTGTATGGTCAAACATATATTTGGGCATGCAATTATCTGGTTTAGAGTTAGTTACCACTCCATCTACTATAAAATTTACTCTGACAAAATATGAAAATATTAAATAGCCAGTCCTTACTGCGTCATATAGACCATCCTCCCCTCTCTGAGGCTCTGATGTAATCTTACACATCATCTGCTGTTCCTGTCTGATTACTGGAATAAATGAACTCTCCAATGTCCCACCCAGCTCAGTGCAATCGTCAATCCCATTATCATTTGAATCTCTCTTCTTTGGCGATGTCCCCCACTTATTTGCCTCATCCCCATCACTTATCCCATCACCATCGGTATCCCATTTGTTCGGGTCTGTACCCCAGAGTATCTCCATCTTATCTTCCAGCCCATCTCCATCTGTATCCCTCTTTGATGGAGATGTGTGATACTTCTT
>JBMFOP010000039.1:0-27577 GCA_049969675.1 Myxococcota bacterium
TCTATTTTTCAATCATTATAACAAGAGGGCTATTTCCGTTGCGTATGACTTTATGAAACGTGATATCTCTGTCCTTGATACCGATGCAAAGCCGGATATTGATTTGCTTTTGAAGATGAAGAAGGGAACACTTACACTGATTGGTACAGATAAGAAGAATGAAAAATGGCTTATCTCATTTGAATCATTTGATATCCCCGCTTCATATTATATATATAACAGGATACATAAGAAGGCCAGTCTTTTATTTCTAAGCAACCCCGAGTTTGAAAAATATAAACCGATAAGGAGTCAGCCATTTACCATCAAATTCAAGGAGAAAGAGAAACTTCTGCTGTTTGTTACACTCCCACCAGATGAGAGTGCCGAAAACTATCCTATGATTTTAAATCTATATAATAACGGCAATCTCAAGAGAGGACAGATATTTGATCCCTTCTGTCAATTCTTCACATCAAGGAGTTTTGCCTGTATCTCCTTTAATTATAGCGGGATTAATGGCTTTGGAAAGAAGTTTTATAAAAATGCCTATACAAAGGATGGAATAGAGAGAAGAACTGAGGAGATTGTAACAGTAATAAAGTGGGCAATAGATAGAAATATCGCCCATCCACAACAGATAAGTATACTCTCTGACAGTCTGAATTCACTGTACTCACTTAATGCTATAATTGAAAATTCAGATATTATACACACAGCCATATTTATTGACCCTTTGCTAAACAATTCAACTATCAAAAATAATATAGATATAGATCTCCTCCATAACTATAGAGAACTCTTAATGATTCCTTTTGATGAAAAGGCAGATTACTTATCCAGTCTTAAATCAATATCCATACCTTCAATATTTATGTTTCACAAACATTCAGCACTTTATAACTACAAACAATTATCAGATATACTAATTGCTGCAAAGAATAAGAATAAAGATATTCAGATAATCTCTTTCCCAAATATCTCAGATAGTAATCTTATAGATTTCTTCTCAAGAGTTGAGGCATTTGTTGCCAGGTTTTATAATACAGATTATATTGAGATGAAGCAGGATTCAAAAAGTGAGGCGGAGGTAAGGTAATCTTTGACTTTTTTTCCACAGGGATATATGATTGAGACCTCACGATTGTGAGAAGCAACGGCTCAATTTAGATATTATGGCTTTTAAGAATATTATTGGACATAGCGAAGTGATTGAAAATCTGAGAGGCAGAATCAGAGAGAATAGACTCCACCACGCCATTATGTTTTATGGTCCTCAGGGAATTGGAAAGAGGACACTTGCAACTGAGTTTATCAAGGCTATAAATTGTAAGAATTTTGAAGACGAGCCCTGCGATAATTGTAATAACTGCAAATGGATTGAGAAGAATCAACACCCCGATGTGCTGATAATTACAAATGGGATAAGGGCTGAAACACTTGATATTAAATTACCTGTTAAGATGGGGAATCAGGATGACGATGCAGAGGCAACTGGTAAACCCACGAGAGAGATTTTGATAGAACAGGTTAGATATATTGAGGAAGTAATTTATACAAAGCCTGTTGAGGGTAGATATAGAGTAATATTTATCATTGACGCTGAGAGCCTTAATAAGAGTTCAGCAAATGCATTTTTAAAGACATTGGAGGAGCCACCTGAAGATACAATAATCGTAATGACATCTTCATTCCTCGGAATGGTTCCACTCACGATAAGGTCAAGGACTGAGAAGATTCGCTTAAAGCCATTGGGAGATTCAGATATGCAGAGACTACTCGCTGAAAATCTAAATTACTCCTCTAATAATATTAAACTGGTTTTGAGGTTATTAAATGGGAGCCTGAACAGAATGATACTTTCAGCAGACGATGAGACATTGAGAGAGTGTCTCAATATGGCAAGAGAGTTTATTGTTTCAGACATAATTACAGTTGATAGGATTCTTGATGTCGCCCAGAGCCTGACTCAGGACGGAGACCGTAAGGAGAGAGAGGCGAGAATTTATCTCTTCTTTACCATCTTAAGGGAGATGCTGATGGATATCTACCTGAACAGAGGTGAAGAGATATGGGGAAAAGTTTCGGGCATAAATGGGAGAATCAATTTAAAGATGATAGAGGATCTAAGTGGAATAATTAAATTTATCAGCACATCGCAGGAACTTTACTGTAATCAGTCCGTCTGTGTAAAATCAGAACTTTTGAGGTTAACAGAGCTATGGAACAAATTGTCGGTGTAAAAGTAAGAAAGTCTCTGAAGGTCTATACATATCTAACAAATAGGCTCAATGTCGCCAGAGGAGATATGGTGGTCGTTGAGACAGACAGAGGTGTCACAACAGGGACAATTGTATTTGGACCTATTGAAACAGACTCCCCACCACAGGGGATACGAAAGCTTATACGAATTGTAGATGATGAGGACAGGTCTATAATTGCGAAAAATAAGAAGAAGGAAGAAGAGGCCTTTAAGATCTGTCTTGAGTGTATTGAATTTAGAAGGATTGAGATGAAGTTGATTGATGTGGAATATATGCTCTCTGGAGGAAAGGCGGTCTTCTACTTTACCGCAAACGGAAGGGTGGACTTTAGAGAACTCGTAAAGGACCTCGCACGTAGATTGAACATCAGAATAGAGATGAGGCAGATAGGGGTTAGAGATGAGTCCAAGATGATAGGGGGGATTGGTCCATGCGGACTTGTCTTATGCTGTAATCAGCACCTTCATAACTTTGAACCGGTCTCTATAAAGATGGCAAAGGACCAGAATCTTATAATGAATCCTCAAAAGGTATCAGGGCTTTGCGGGAGACTTATGTGCTGTCTCACATACGAGCAGGCAACCTATGAAGAACTCTGGATGTACATCCCCAAGATTGGACGTAAGCTCATTACTCCGGAAGGTGAAGGTAAGGTTGTATCGCTTGATATAAAAGGACAGAAGATATCAGTCTATATCAACGATGAGATAAAGATCTATGACCTCTCAGTCTTAAGAGAACTAAATAAAGACCTCATTGAGGAAGAGAAGAAGAGACAGAGTATTGAAAATACAGAACTCATAGAATCGCTCTTAAAGGATGATGGTTTTGAGAAGGAACAATAAAACAATTCATATATAAAAGGAGTATTTATGGCAAAAAAGGTTTTTATCACGAGTGCCCTCCCTTATGCAAATGGGAGCATTCACCTCGGACACCTTGTAGAGTATATTCAGACGGATATCTACGCAAGATATAGAAGGCTTAAGGGGGACGATGTTGTATATGTCTGCGCCGATGATACACACGGGACACCAATTGAAATAAATGCACTGAAGCAGGGGATAAAGCCCGAGGAATTGGTGGAGAGATATCACAGAGAACATAGCGAGGACTTTGAGAGATTTGAAATTAATTTTGACATATTTTATACCACAAACAGTGAAGAGAATAGATACTATAGCGAACTATTTTTTAAGAGACTTAAAGAGAATGGCTATATCTACCAGAAAGAGATTGAACTTCATTACTGTGAGTATGATAAGAGATTCCTGCCCGATAGATATATCAAAGGTAAATGCCCAAAGTGCGGTGCCCCTGACCAATATGGGGATGTCTGTGAAAAGTGCAACAGCACCTACAACACATCTGAGGTAATAGACCCCTATTGTGTTATATGTGGGAATAAACCGATAATAAAACCTGCCAAACATTACTTCTTCAAACTCTCATCGTTTAGAGATGAACTCAGGAGATTTATTGAGAATAGCAACTTCCTGCAGGAGGAGATAAGAAATTATGTCTTGAGATGGATAAATGAAGGACTTAAAGATTGGTGTATCAGTAGGAATGGCCCATATTTTGGATTTAAGATACCTGATGAAGAAGACCTCTACTTCTATGTCTGGCTGGATGCCCCGATTGGTTATATCTCAAGCCTACAAAAATACTGCAATGATAATAATAGAAAGATTGACGAATTTCTTAAAGATAGGGATGCAGAGATAATTCATTTCATCGGGAAAGATATAGTCTATTTTCACGCCCTCTTCTGGCCTGCTATGTTGATGGGTGCTGGCTTTAAGATGCCTGATATACTCTCAGTCCACGGGATGCTGACCATCAATGGCGAGAAGATGAGTAAGAGCAGAGGTACATTTATCACGGCAAGACAATATTTGAGGCATCTCGAGCCGTTCTACCTGAGGTACTACTTTGCATCCAACTTATTAAAGAAACCCGATGATATAGATCTATCATTTAACGACTTCGTAACAAGGGTGAATGCAGAACTGGTCTCAAACATATCCAATTTTACATACAGAACCCTCTCCTTTATCTCAAAGAGATTTGGTGGTGAGTTATCCACCCTCCCAAACGAAGGTGTTCCGACCGAGGATGTCTTAAGACTTGTAAAAGAGACTGACAACTACTTTATGGAGAGGGAATTCAGAAAGGCGGTTCAAACAATAAATCAGATCTGTTTTATAGGGAATAAATTTGTCTCTGATATGAAGCCGTGGGAGTTGATAGAGAAGGATGCAAAACTCTGTCAACAGTATCTAACATGGTGTGCAAACCTATGTAAGATTCTCGCCATACTTCTAAAGCCAATAGTCCCCTCTCTCTCGCTCTCACTTGAAAATCAACTCAATCTAAAAGGGCTCAAATTCTCTGACCTGACATTTAATCTTCAGAATCACAAACTTGGTGAGATAAAGATGCTTGCAACAAGGCTGGAGCTCAAAGATGTAAATAAAATTATAGAACCATTAGAAGAGAAAGCAAATCAGCAGAAAAAGGATGAAGGACTATCTCCAGAATTAATAGACTATGATTATTTTGCAAAGTTAGATTTGAGAGTTGCCGAGATACTGGAGGCAGAGAGGATAAAAAACTCCAAAAAATTATTAAGATTGATAATTGATTGTGGAGAGAAGAGACAGATTGTGGCCGGGATTGGTGAATACTATACCCCCGAGGAATTAATAGGAAGAAAGATTATGGTCATCTGCAATCTCAAACCGGTAAAATTAATGGGCGTTGAATCAAACGGTATGTTACTGGCGGGATCACTTCCAGATTCAAAGATATATCTTGCAACATTTGACAGAGAGGCAATAAATGGAAGCAAGGTAAAGTGAGAACACTGCGTAGGATTATTACTACAATCTGCTTAAGAAATACTTAACATAATCAGTAGAATATCGTATCAGGATATTGGATCTTGTAAAAAGATCTAAGCGGGCGAGGGTATATACAATTTTTTTGTTCAAGGCGAAGGACAATTAGTTTCAACATTCGCCTATGGATTCATTCAGTAAGGAGGTCTTATGAGTTTTGAACCCAGAATCTTAGGCATTCTGTGTAACTGGTGTTCTTACACAGGTGCAGACCTGGCGGGTACTTCCAGAATGAAGTATCCACCAAATGTCAGAGTTGTGAGGGTTATGTGCAGCGGCAGAGTAGACCCCACCTTTGTACTTAAGGCACTCTCTGATGGTGCCGATGGAGTACTTATTGCCGGCTGTCATCCGGGCGATTGTCATTATATCAATGGCAATATCAAGACAATGAGAAGATTTCCTCTCTTAAAGAAGATGCTCTCTCAATTTGGAATTGAAGATGGAAGAGTGAGACTTGAATGGGTATCGGCATCAGAGGGTGATAGATTCGCACAGATTGTAAAAGATATGACTGAAGAGATAAGAAAACTTGGGCCATCTCCATTTGCAAGAAAGGAAGAGAAGGAGGTAGCATTATGAGTAAGCCGAAACTCGCAATCTACTGAGCAGCATCCTGTGGAGGATGTGATGTATCTATTCTTGATATACACGAACATATCCTTGATGTGGACAAGAATTTTGAACTATGTTTATGGCCTGTCGCAGCAGATTTCAAATATAAAGATGTGAGGCTATGCAGGATGGAGAGATTCTCCTTACACTCTTCAATGGTGCAATCAGGAATTCAGAGAATGAGCACATTGCAAAATTATTGCGAAAGAAGAGCAAAGTACTGGTAGCCTTTGGCTCCTGTGCACATCTGGGTGGAGTAATCGGTCTGGCAAATCTTTATAAAAGAGATGACATCCTGGATACAGTCTACAATAAATCTATCTCCACACACAATGAGGAGAAGATTATTCCTCAGACGACCACCAGAGTTAAGGAAGGAGAACTGACGCTCCCCAAGTTCTATAACTACCTGAGGGCACTAAATCAGGTAGTAGATGTAGATTATTATATTCCGGGCTGTCCGCCCAACCCTGAACAGGTACTTGCGGTAGTACAATATATCATCGCAGGGAAACCACTTCCACCGAAAGGCTCAGTTCTGGGTGCCGGTGATAAATCACAATGTGAAGAGTGCAAGAGGAAGAAGAATGTAAAAAAGATAAAGGAGTTCAAGAGAATTGCAACTGCCATCCCGGACCCTGAGGTATGTCTGCTGGAACAGGGGTTTATCTGTATGGGCCCCGCCACCAGGAGTGGGTGCGGAGTAGCCTGTGTAAATGCCGGTGTTCCCTGCAGAGGTTGCTATGGCCCACCACCCAATGTCAAAGACCAGGGCGCAAAGATGCTTTCAGCAATAGCCTCGGTGATTGATAGCGATAATCCTGATGAGATAGAAAATATTATTAATCAGGTTGAAGACCCCGTAGGGACTTTTTATAGATTTTCTCTCCCAACTTCACTCTTAAGGAGGTCAAATATATGAAGAAGATAAGTATAGACCCCATTACCCGTTTAGAGGGACACGGGAAGATAGAGATATTTTTGAATGAAGATGGCGATGTTGAGAATTGCTACTTTCAGATTCCAGAGCTCAGAGGCTTTGAGAGATTTTGTATAGGAAGGCCGGTTGAGGAACTCCCGAGGACAGTTTGCAAGATATGTGGAGTCTGCCCTGTAGACCATCACTTAGCTTCAGCAAAGGCAGTAGATGCAGTCTATAATGTAGAACCACCTCCTGCTGCCAGAAAATTGAGAGAACTCTACAAAGCCGCTCATACAATTCACAGTCATGTTGCTCACTTTTATGCACTCGCCGCACCAGACTTTGTCCTCGGACCGGATGCCCCTGCCGCCGAGAGGAATGTGCTTGGCCTTGTTAAAAAGGTAGGTCTCGAAATAGGAGGACAGGTATTAGCAATAAGGAAAGCGGCACAAAGGATCCAGACATTAATTGGTGGTGCCTGTACTCATACTGTATTCTGTGTACCCGGAGGAATTTCAAAACCCCTTTCAAAAGAGGAGCACGCCGAAATACTGAAACTCTCAGCCAATTTCGTAGAGTTCGCCAGATTCTCATTAAAACTATTTGAGGATGTAATATTGAAGAATAAGGCATATATTGATCTAATTCTCTCGGACCCATACCAGTTGAGAATTCACAATATTGGACTTGTAGATGAGAATAATAAAGTCAATTTCTATGATGGGAAACCCAGAATTGTAGATGTAAATGGAAAAGAGATAGCAAAATATGAACCGAAGGATTACTACAAACATATTGGTGAACATGTGGAGCCATACTCATATCTCAAATACCCATACCTCCTTGCAAAAGGATGGAAGGGATTTGTTGAAGGAGAGGAATCAGGTGTGTATAGAGCTGCCCCACTTGCGAGATTGAATGCGGCTGATGGTATGGCTACTCCCCTTGCACAGGCTGAATATGAGAAATTTTTCGCCACATTAAAGAAGCCGGTAAATTCAACACTTGCATTTCACTGGGCAAGACTTATAGAACTTATGTATGCGGCAGAATTGACTGTAAAGATTGCAAATGACCCCGAGATATTAAGCCCGAATGTCAGAACGCTCCCAACAGAGAAACCAACAGAGGGAGTCGGAATTATTGAGGCATCCCGAGGACTTCTGACCCATCACTACAAGACCGATGAAAAAGGAATTGTTACATATGTAAATCTGATAGTTGGAACCACAAACAACAATGCTCCAATTACAATGTCTATAAAGAAAGCGGCAATGGGGTTAATTAAGAGGGGCAAGGTGATTACAGATGGAATGCTAAATATGATTGAGATGGCATTCAGGGCATATGACCCATGTTTCTCCTGTGCCACACATTCACTACCCGGTAGGATGCCTCTGGTAGTAAATATAAGAAAGGCAGATGGAGAAATCATTCAAACCATTAAGAGAGATTAAAGGGAGGAGTTTATGAACTACTATACACCATTTCTGGAAGTGACAAAGACCATTCTTGACGCTGGAGGTGAAGACCTCAAAAAATGTTATCAGTGTGGAACCTGCACCGCTGTATGCCCGTGGGGGAGCGTTAGAGAATTTAGCCCGAGATATATCTTCAAGTTAGCACAACACGGATTGGAGGGATATGAAGGAGATGATCTCTGGCTCTGCTCAACCTGTAAGACCTGCGTTGATAGATGCCCACGCGGAGTCGGAATAATAGATGTATTTACCTCTATGAGGTCAATCATTGCCCAGACTGGACTTATTCCCCCTACCCTGCGCTCGGTCATCGGCTCTATTAATTCTAATGGGAACCCATGGTCAGGGAAGAGAGAAGAGAGAAACATCTGGGCAAAGGAGCTTGAACTGAAGCAGTATAAAGAAGGAACCGAATATCTCTACTTCTCCTGCTGTGCCCCATCTTATGACCCACGCACCAGGAAAGTTGCCATATCAACCGCAAAGATACTAAAAGAAGCCGGTATAGACTTCGGTATCTTTGGTAAAGAAGAATCATGCTGCGGAGAATCAATAAGAAAGACTGGAGATTATACAACTTATGAAAAGCTTCTGGATTCAAATGTCTCTCTCTTCAATTCAAATGGTGTAAAGAAGATCATCGCACAGTCCCCACATTGCCTCTATTCATTCAAGAAAGAATATCCATCAAAAGATGGAAACTATGAACCAATTCACTACACACAAATTATCGCAAAGTTGATAAAAGAGAAGAAGCTCAATCTCAAGAAGGAGTTCAAAAAGAAGGTAACATATCATGACCCCTGTTATCTCGGAAGACATAGCGGTATATATGATGAGCCGAGAGAAATCCTCAAATCAGTTCCTGGATTAGAATTTGTAGAGATGCTGAGAATTAAGGAACAGTCTTTCTGCTGTGGAGGTGGAGGTGCAAGGATGTGGATGGAGACACCCAAAGAAGAGAGATTTGGTGTGTTAAGAATAAAAGAGGCACTCTCAACAGGTGCAAATGTAATCGCAACTGCCTGCCCATACTGCATTCAGATGCTTGAGGATGGCAGGACAGCGCTCGGAGTAGAAGATAAGATTGAGGTAATGGATATCTCGGAGATTTTAAGTGCTTCTATCTTTTAAGGAGGTCTTATATGGATAATCCAAGAATTGGAGTTTTTATATGTCATTGTGGAACCAATATCGCTGGAAAAGTAAATATTGAGGAAGTCAGGAAGTTTGCCTCTACCCTTCCAGATGTTGTCTTTGCTACTGATTATAAGTTTATGTGCTCAGATCCGGGTCAGGAGCTCGTAGGTAAAGCCATAAGAGAACATAAATTAAATAGGGTTGTTGTGGCGGCATGCTCACCTCTTATGCACGAATCAACATTTAGAAAGGTCTGCATGCTCGCAGGACTAAATCAATATCTCTTCCAGATGGCAAATATTAGAGAGCAGTGCTCATGGGTAACAGAAGACCCCGAACTTGCAACTAATAAGGCAAAGGCAATTATATCCGGTGCAGTTTCAAGGTCACGATATCTTGAGCCACTTAATATAAAGGAAGTACCAATCAACCCTTCCATTTTGATTATAGGAGGAGGGATTGCTGGAATTCAGGCGGCACTTGAATGTGCTGAGGCTGGCAATAAGGTAATACTCGTAGAGAAGACCCCATCAATTGGTGGACATATGGCTCAGTTTGACAAGACATTTCCAACTCTGGACTGCTCAGCCTGTATTCTTACACCCAAGATGACAGCAGTTGGACAGCATAACAATATTGAACTTATGACTTATTCAGAGGTAAAGGAGACTTCTGGCTATGTAGGAAACTTCAGGGTTAAGATTCACCAGAAAGCCAAATATGTAGACCATAGCAAATGTACAGGTTGTGGAGTATGTATGGAGAAGTGCCCATACAAGGCACCGAACGAATTTGAAGTAGGACTTGCAACAAGAAAGGCAATTTACACCCCATTCCCGCAGGCAGTTCCAAATAAACCTGTTATAGACAGAGAGACCTGCGTATACTTCAAGACAGGGAAGTGCAGAGCCTGTGAGAAATTCTGTGAACCAAAGGCTATCAAATTTGATGACACAGACAGGGAAGTTGAAGTTCAGGTAGGAGCCATTATAGTCGCCACCGGATATGACCTATTTGATACGAGGGCAATTTCACAACTCGGATATAAAAAGTATGACAATGTAGTTACCGGACTTGAGTTTGAGAGAATAAATAACGCTGCTGGTCCAACCTCTGGAAAGATTCAACTCAAGGATGGGAGAGAACCAAAGTCCGTGGCAATTTTACATTGTATCGGTTCAAGGGATAAAAACTATCATGAATATTGCTCAAGGGTTTGTTGTATGTATGCCCTCAAATATGCCCATCTCATAAAAGAGAAGACAGAGGCAGATGTATATAACTGCTATATTGATATGAGGTGCTTTGGTAAGGGTTATGAAGAGTTCTATCACAGACTCACTGAAGAGGGTGTGGATTTCATTAGAGGGAAGGCGACAACTGTACTAAATTACAATGATGCCAAAATACTCTACCCTGAGATGCTGGAGGCGCTTGGAATCTCTGATAGTGAGGAAGATAGAAAGAAATTATTCGTAAGGACCGAGGATACTTTACTTAAAAAGACAATGTGGTTACCAGTTGATATGGTAATACTCTGTAATGCAATGGAGGCAAGAGCGGATGCAAAGGAGATATCTCGACTCCTGAATATCAGCATAGGGAAAGATGGATTCTTCCTTGAAAAACACCCGAAACTTGCACCTGTCAGCACTGCTACAGATGGGGTATTTCTTGCAGGCGCCTGCCAAGGACCGAAGGACATCCCTGATACAGTGGCACAGGCATCAGCAGCAGCAGCGGCAGCGATATCACTGCTTCAAAGGAATAAGGTTGTAATAGAATCAGCCACTGCAACAATAACAGAAGAACTCTGCTCTGGTTGTAAACTCTGCAATGATATCTGTCCATTTAATGCAATTACATTTGACGAGAGTAAGCAAAAATCTGTCATAAATGATGCCCTCTGTAAGGGATGCGGGACCTGCGTATCCACCTGTCCCTCCTCTGCAATACTGGCAAATCACTTCACAGACAGACAGATATTTGCAGAGATTGAAGGTTTGCTAAATTTGTGATACAAACATTTATCAGGAGGTATAAGTTGTGAATACCATAAAAATTCTCGTAGTAGATGACGATGAGGATTTCCTCTTTACAGTAAGAACTATCCTTGCCAAAAAACCTGAATATCAGATGTTTGAGGCAAGGTCCGGGAAGGAATGTCTTGAGCAGTTATCAAAGGTTGAACCAGACTTGATTCTTCTGGATGTTATTATGGAGACAGATATTGACGGTTTTAATGTGGCGCAACAGATAAAGAGCACAGACACAAATAGCCCATATGCAAAGTACAGAGATGTACCGATAATCTTTTTGACAAGTGTCGAACAGAAGACCAAGTTAAGATTTGCTGATAAGATTGGGACACCTCTTATGCCATCAGATGATTTTATTACCAAGCCCATAAAACCGTCAGACCTTTTGCAACGAATAGAGGATGTACTGAAAAAGTATAAGAAGATAAATTAAAGTTAATAGATTGTGGAAGAGACAAGTTCAAACCTGAGTATAATAATTATAGATGATGACCCGGCAATCAGACATGTATGTTCCACTATCCTGAAGAAGGGCTACAATGATGTAAAGTGCTTTGATAATGGCGCTTCTGCAATATCATATATTCAGGAGAATAATGTTGATATTGCCCTTATTGATTTGAAGATGCCGGGCATAAGCGGGCATGAATTGATTGAGAGGATTTCAAAACTTGATAAGGATATCGTAATCATAGTAATTACAGCATATGCCTCAATAGAGAATGCAATAGAGGCGATGCAAAAGGGCGCATCCGATTTTTTACCAAAGCCATTTACACCTGATGAATTACGATTTGCAATCAAGAAAGCCGCTGATAAAAGAGAACTTATACTTCAAAAGATAAGGGCTTTAAAAGAGAAACGGGAGATGGAGGAGAATTATCTCTCCTTTGTCTCTCATCAATTAAAATCACCACTTTCTGCAGCACAACAGCTCCTATATCTTCTTGAAGAGGGCGAATACAGGATAGACCCCGAGGTGCTTTCAATTATTAAAAGGGCAAACAATAGAATAGGCGAGGCAAATAAACTAGTCAATGAATGGCTCTTCGTTTCAAGACTTGAGAGATCCGGATTCACGCAGGAACTTATTGAGACAGATATCATTTCACTTATCAATGCGGAGATAGATAGATTTCAGGAGAGCCTTTATCAAAATGGTATTCAACTTATAAAAGAGTTCCCAAACTCTGTACATATCATAACAGACCCAACCTGTTTTTCAATGATAATATCCAATCTTATATCAAACGCCATTAAATATAACAAAAAGAACGGGAAGATATTTATAAGGGTGAGAGATAAAAATGATAAGATTCAAATTGAGGTTGAAGATACTGGCATAGGTATCAAACCCGAATATATCCCGAGACTCTTTTCAAAATTCTTTAGAGTGAGAGATGAGAAGACAAGAGATATTGAGGGAACCGGACTCGGACTTGTGATAGTAAAACGGATTGTGGATGAGCACAAAGGAGATATTCAGATTGTGAGCGAGATAGATAGAGGGACAAAATTCATTATTACGCTGCCTAAAAAACAGGCATAATTCTAAGCCTCTTTATACTCCTTTATCATCGGGAATTTCACAATAAAAACAGTCCCATAAGGGATGTTATCTTTTACCTCAATAGTACCTCCGTGTCCATCTACAATGGATTTTACAATGGTTAGCCCCAATCCCGTTCCACTCACCTTCCGATTATCAACAACCACATTCTTTACTCTGAAAAATTCATCAAATATTCTTGGTTTAAATTCATCTGGAATCCCTATGCCATTATCACTTACAATTACAGTTAGCCAGTTTTCATCATATTTCACATCAAGTTGAATGGTACCACCTATTGGCGTATATTTGCTTGCATTCCCGAGAAGATTTGAGATACACTGCCTGAACAGAATGGGCACAACTATCATCCACGGGAGTGCAGCAGGTATATGCTTAATAAATTTCTGCTCTTTCTTGGAGAATTTCTCTGAGACCTCTGCTATTGCGAGCTCCAGTTCCTGAGTAATATCACATCTCTTCTTTAACTCATTAAAATCAGTTGATTCAATATTAGCAAGAAAATATAGGTCATTTACCTGTTTTGATAATGCATCAAGCCTATCCACACATCTGTTTAGCCAGTCCTGCTGTTTGTCAGTAATTGGTCCACCATATCCAGCCAGAATATTTTGCAAAAATCCTATTACAGTAGAGAGAGGCGACTTCATATCATGATATGCAATATCCATAAAGTTCTTTCTGAGTCTGCCTATCCCGATCAACCTCTCATTTAGTTTCTGAATCTTTACATAATAGGATATTAGTTCTATACGTCTGATGTCCTGTTCTCTAATAATAAGGAAAGCGGCAACTGTTGCGAATAATGTAAGTATAACAGAGAGAAGTAATGTATAATTATAACCTTCTTCTGATATACAGAAATAGAATGTCATCCCAATTACTACAAATAGAAAACCGAGAATGCATTTTAAATTATAAAGAATACCGCAGAAAAAACCCTCAATAATAAATAACATCACAAAGATTGACTTATTACCGCCAGAAAAAAGGATGAGCATAATTATTAATGCAAGATTTATAAATTGCTGAATATATAAAAGATAATCTATAGTACTTGATTTACTCTTTAATACAAGACTTGTTACCAGATTGACAAAAAAGAGAATTGTACAGAGAGATAGGACATTAAAAGAGAAATTGTGTTCAATAAAAGGTAGCAGGATTGATACTGTTATTATAAGATAGAAGTATGCCCTTAAAAAGAAGACCTTCTTTCTAAAATGATATATATGCTCGGAATAAGATGTGATTTCTGGGTTCTCTATTTCACTCATAAAAAGTTCTTATCAAATACAATAATATATGATATTCACAATATTTGCAATAGGTATTATGTTGTTTAAAACTATAAAAATTAAGATTACTGTAATAATCTCTCTCACTGTTCTAATCGGTGGACTTATTGCATCTATAATAGGAACTTATACTGTTAGAAAAACACTCAAATCTCAATCCTTTGAGAAGATTCGTCATGATATTCAATCTGCATTTGCCCTCTATCAGTCGGAGGGAGAGAGACTGACATCCATCATAAGTTTGATTGCCTTAAATCTCAAAATAAGAGCAGATTCAGAACTTTTATCAAATCCATCAATAGTTGATGAGATAAAGAAAGCCAATTCAATAGATTTCCTGACTATAATAGATAAAGATGGCAACGATATATTTACAAAGAAGAGGCTATCAAGATTCCCCAGAATGAATGAGAAATCTTCAAAAGAGATATATTCTGAGACTATAAGTAATGATGATATGCAGATACTTTTAAGAGGTAATACAGAAAAATATATTATAAAAATTATAGACACACCCTATTCGTACAAAGAAAAAAGAAAGACCTTAAGTGATATTTTATGTATAACGGCTATCTCGGAATTTGAATATAACAAGAACAAATATTATCTATACGGCGGGTATATTTTGAATAACAACTTCAATTTCGTAGAGAGGATACGAGAAATAATATATAGTCAGGAATTTTATAAAGGAAAGCCGGTGGGCACAGTAACTCTATTCTCTGGACCAATAAGAATTGCCACCAATGTCCTCTTAAGTGAAAACAAAAGGGCTATTGGAACTATTATTCAGGATATTGTAGGTGAGAGTGTCCTTGATAGAGGCCAGGAATTTATCGGAAGGGCATTTGTGGTCAACTCATGGTATCTCGGTGCATATAGACGAATACCTACACGCGATAATTCAAAGGCTATTATTTATGTAGGATTGTCAGAATCAGTATATATGTCAATCCAATCAAATCTAATCTTAAAATTTCTACTGGTGTCTGTGGTTTCATTTATAATGATTGTAATATTCAGTTATTTACTCATATCAAGGATTACAAAACCCATTGAGAGACTTGCGGAGCTCTCCGAAAATATATCAAAGGGTGACTTTTCAAAGAGGGCAGAGGTTGAGACCAATGATGAATTGGGCAGACTCATAAAGGCATTTAATCAGATGATTGATTCAATCTCCACTTCACACAAAATGCTTGAGGAATATAATCTGACATTGCAGAAAAAGGTAAAGGAACGAACCGATGAATTGATGAAGATAAAAGAGCAGATGATTCAGAGCGAGAAACTCGCATCGGTAGGAAGACTCTCAGCCGGTATTGCACACGAGATAAACAATCCACTCGGGGCTATTCTGGCATATGCATATCTCATCAAAGAGGAATTAGGGAGCAAGCCAGATATTAATCAGATCAGGCTCTTTTCAGATAATATTATAGCTGAGACGAATCGCACAAAGAATATAATAAAAGGACTCCTCGAATTTGCCCGCCAGCATAAATCGGAGTATGAATGGGTAGAGATCAATCAGATAGTTGAAGATGCCATCAATCTCGTCACACTTCAGAAAAAACCTACCAATGTAGAGATAATCAAGGATTATGGAACAGATATACCGATTGTAAAGATTGACCCTGAACGTATCAAAGAGGCAATTATAAATATCATAATCAATGCACTTGATGCAATGAATGAGTATGGCAAATTGACAATCAAGACATCAATAGACCATAAGAGGCAGCAGGTAAAGATTTCAATATCAGATACAGGAAGTGGGATCCCTGAAGAGATAATGGGGCATATATTTGAGCCCTTCTTTACAACAAAGCCAGCAGGCAAAGGTACAGGACTCGGGCTCTCTGTAACCTATGGCATCATCAAACAGCATAATGGAGATATAGTTGTAGAATCAAAGATAAACCAGGGAACAACATTTACAATAACACTCCCCCTTCATCCATAATTAATTATTATTGCTTTTTTGCCTTACTGATTAAGTCAAATGATTTCTTGAGCATCTCATTGGTCTTCTTCTGGTCCTCAATCTTCTTCTGCAACTCCTCAACCAATCTCTCCTTCTCCTTTGCAATCCTCTCAAATTCTCTAACCTTGTTCTGTAGTTCATTTACCTGAGTTAGTAGCTCCTTCTCTCTATTTTGTGACTGTTCTTTGACCTTATTTACCATATCAAGTGCCTCATCCTTTGCCTTCTTGGTCTTTTTACTCTCCTCTACTAATTGCCTATTTACAAACTCATAGTTATCTTCCATCTCTTTGATGGCTTCATCTTTCTGAGAGATTGTGATGTGCAGTTCGTTAATCTCCTCTTTATATTGCGTTGACAGCTCTTCCATCTCCTTAATATGCTTTGCCTTCAGTTGTGCAATATTTTTCTCATAATTATCAACCGCGGTCTTATATTGATTGTCAAGTGAATTGTACCTGTCTATCAAACCATTCAATTCGCCGTTAAGTCTTTCAATCTCCTCAGTGGACTCCTTCTCCAGTCGAGCCTTCTCATCACCAATCTGTTTTATTGTGGCATCCCTATCGGCTATAGCACTATCTCTATCTGCAACAGCCTGATTGAGATTGTCAATCACTGAATGCAATCCGTCAATCTCCTGTATCTTCTCCGCCCTGAAGTTAGAGTACTCCTCTCTGAGATTATTCAGTTCTGTCTCAAGATTTTCTATCCTGCTGTTCCTATCGGCAAGGTCAGATTCAAGTTGAGATATTCTCTGTGAAGTCTCAAGTTCTAGCTGTGCCTTCTGCTGATTTGTTATATTGAGAAGCTGCTGAGTCTCGGAGAGTGCCTTCTCAAGTTCTGACACCCTATCTTCAAGCCTTGCAATCGTTGCATTACCCTCTTCAATCCTTCCATTGAGGTCTGCAATCTCTCTCGTCTTTTCCTCCTCGTATCTCTTCCTCTCATCATAGGCATCACTCAGCTGCTGCTGAAGTACCTTAATCTGGTTATTTAAGTCCTCAATATGTTCAGCAGCCTCCTTTGCCTGTCTCTCCTTCTCATCTATTGTCTCATTTAATTGATTAATGAGGTCTTCAATTCTCTTCTCTTTATCGGCGATTATATCGTCTCTACTCTTTATCTCATTAGCCATCGTCTCTCTTGTGGACTGTAGATCCTTCTCAAGAGCGTCTATCTTTGAATTCAATCCTTCTATTGCCTCACTGGTACTCCTTTCAATCTCCTCCTTCTCCTGTTGCAATAGTATGAGTGCGCTCTGAATCTCATCTATCATCTTCTCGCGCTCCGCAATCCTCTCCGCATTCTCCTTCTCTGATTCCTCTTTCAGATTTACTACAAGTTCAAATTGTGATTTGTAATCATCCCTTTCACTGACGGTATGAGAGAGCTGTTCCTCAAGTTCTTTGATTCTTGATTCAAGCTGTTCGTTTGCCGCCCTCATACTATCAATATTCTGATCTTTGCTCACCAGATCCTGTTCAAGGTGATTTATAAGGTCATCTTTTGAATTCAATGCAGATTTTAACTTTTCAATCTCCATCTCTCTCTTCTTGAGACTATCCCTTAGATATTGGAGCTTTGCCTCGTGTCTGTCTATATCGTGCCTCTTCTTCCATTCATCTGTCTCATCCATCTGTCTCATCTCATCAATTACAACATCCTTCGGTGGGATTGGTGGTGGGACTGGATTCTCATCTGAGGAAAAGGTCACAGTATCTATAGCTGACTCAATCGCCATAGCAATATCCTCTTTTTCAGCGAGGTCCTCTTCCTTGGGTTGCCCTATAACTTCTATTATTCTATTAGAAATCTTTTGCAAATCAGAGATATCTTCAAAATACTCATCTGCCTTCTGGATAGTATTCTTGTGCTGTTCAAATGGCTCACGATTTTCATCATTCAGGAGGAGAAAGACCGGGATATTCTTCAATTTTGAATCTTTTTTGATTCTATTACAAATAGAATAGCCGCTCATATCTGAGAGTGTGCTTGTAATTACAGCCATAGCAACTTTATTCTTCTTGACATAATCAAATATCTCTTTTCCGCTCTCAAATATCTCCACAGGCCATCTTGAATCCCTTATATAATTCTGAATATTAAAACCAATCTGCTTATCCGGACAAGCAATTACTATACTCCTGCTCATAACTCCTCCGCCTAAAAATGATTATATGAAATTATACTCTCAATTGGCTTTCTACCCCTGTGACTGCCAATCTCCCTCGGATAACCAAAAGGCATTAACGCAATAATATGCCAGGGCTCAACGATTCCTAATAGTTCAGATATGCCCTTATCGTCCATCGCACCGATCCAGCAGGTTCCAATCCCTTTCTCCCACGCCGCAAGTGTAAAGTGATCCAGAGCGATTGTGACATCTACTATCTCCCAATTCCTTACATAAGTCCCCTTCCCTCTCCATGCGTCTGTGGCATTCCCAACCCCAACAAGTATATAAGGGGCCTCAGCAATAAACATCTGCTTAAAACAATATTCTGCAATCTTGATTCTCAAATCCTTATTGTCCACTATAATAAACTTCCAGGGCTGGCGATTTGATGCACTCGGGGCATTTTGTAGAGCAAGAAGAAGCTCTTTTAATTCCTCTTCAAGGATTGCGTCTGGTTTAAAAGCCCTTATACTTCTCCTTGTCAGAATAATCTCTTTTACACTCATAGAACCTCCAGAAGCAATGGTAAGGTTATAAAAAACATTTAGATTATTCAACAAAAATATGTAAGTAAAATTAATTAGCCTTTTTAGATTTTCTTCTTGTTCTGAATCAGACCCTTTAATCTAAATAATTCCTGCTTCTTTTTAAGTTTCTCATATTTTAGCCTCTTCAACTCCTCGTCCTCTTTAGGAGATATGTACTTGCTCCTCTGAATAAGCCTTATCTTTTCATCCAGCGCCCTATGTTCCTCCTGAATAATCATTATCCTCTCTTCAATCTTCTCAATATTCATCTCTTCCATAATACACACCTCACTTCTAAGATAAAGTATATCACATTATTCTCTGGATTCAAAGTATTTATTTGTTGCCAAGAATCAATTTTTGCATTAAATATTAAATACTTCTTTGGATATTTTTACGAGGTAAATAGATGAGAAGAATAATTGTCTTGGTGTTCATCATACTGGCAGTCAGTGGCTGCCTCCTCTTTGGAAAGGGTGAATCTGTCCCCAATCCACCACAATTCATAGACCTTTCCACTATCGGTGGCAGTACTACGCTTGGACCGGGGGATATATTTGAGGTCAAGGTCTATGGTGAGCCAGACTTATCAGGTATATTTCGAGTATCATCAGATGGTTTTGTAAATTTCCCTCTGATAGGGAAGATAAAGGTAGAAGGATTGCCAGCCATCAAGGTTGAAGAGATAATAATATCAAAGTTAAAGGACGGATATCTAAAAGACCCTCAAGTCTCTGTATTTATAAAAGAATATAATAGTAAGAAGATATTTGTATTTGGCGAGGTTCAGAAGCCGGGCACATTTATCTACGAAGATAATATGACAATTATTCAGGCAATTACCATAGCAGGAGGATTTACAAAGCTCGCCGACAAAAATAAGGTCAGTGTCACAAGAATTGAAAACAATGAAGAGAAGAGAATATATCTCCCTGTTGAAGATATTGGGAAGGGTAAAGAGAAGAACTTTTTCTTAAAACCCGGAGATATTATCTTTGTCCCGGAGAGCTTCTTTTGATTTCTCCAGAAAAACACAATCAATACGAATGGACATTCTACCTTCGGGGGCTTATCGCTCTTTATGTCTTCTTCATACCCCTTATATATGGCTCTGTGCATTTTCATGTTTTAATCACAGAGTATATCATCGCCACACTGCTTTCGCTTACATTTCTCTATTTTAACCGACTCATTATATTGAATAAGCCGTCACTTATATTTACTCTATTTATAATATTTACAATGCTAATAACTATTTTTCAGCTAATTCCACTCCCTCTCCCGCTCTTGCGGATACTCTCAAACAAGGAATATGAACTTATTTCAACCATCAATGGATTTTATAATCAGATTATCCCGCCTATCAAATTTTATACTATCTCCATTGAACCGTATATAAATCTGGAGTATTTTATAAGGATAATTGTATTGTTACTCATCTTTATTATTGCATCTCAAAGTGAGTTTTCTGAATCTTACATACTACTCAGATCTATAGCCTATTGCGGGGCTGTAATAGTCCTTTACGGATTCATAGAAGGGCTCTTAAACTTCAAGACATATTATTCTCAATATATCAATCTCACAAATGAAGGGATTCTCCCTTCAGTATTTATAAATCCGAACCATCAGGCCGGATTTTTGGGCCTTGCGGCATTTACGGGAATTTCACTATATTATAGCACAGAGTTTAAGACACAGAGACTCTTCTATCTATTCTCAGCCATACTTTCAGGGGCAGGTATCTTCTTGACTCTCTCAAGAGGCGGTATAATTGCATTCATTGCATCGCTTTTATTTCTCTCAGTTCTACTCTTAAAAGAGAGATTTATATCCAGAAGTTCTATAATAATATTTATCGGGGCACTGATTACCATAATTATAGCATTTTATATGGCATATCAGGAGATTACAACAGAACTTCTGACACTTACAGATGTAAAGAGAATGGAGAATGAGAAATATAGACTTGTCCTTAACTCAATAGGGCTCTTCAAGGATTTTCTAATCACAGGTGTAGGAAAGGGTGGCTACGAGACCATATTCAATCTATACAGAGAGGATACACTCTTTATAAGTTTCTCACTTATGGAAAATCAGCTCTTTCAACAGTTATCTGATTATGGAGTAATATATTTCATAATTATACTCGCACTGATGGGGTATTTTGCCTTTATCCTATTTAAGAATACGCTCTCACTTAAAACCGCGCTTTTAATAACTGCCATTTTTTATATCTTCCTACAAAATCTCGTAGATTTTAATCTTGAGATATTCTCAGTTCAGGTGGCAACCATTATAATAATTGCAACTTTATTATCCCGATTCTCTCATCTCAAAAATGAGGACACAACCCCAATCTATAAAATATTCAGTTTTGACCTGAGTAATAAATTATTCAACATTATGGGATTGATAATACTTTTTATTCTTTTAACGGGTATTATTCTAACATCCACAAATCGTAGAGAAAAAATAGAGGCAGAGACAGAGTTAATATTAAATACCAACCTGCCCCCCGATGACCCATACTTCCTATCCAGAATCCGTAGATTCCCATTTAATTATTACATCCCTGCATCTATCGCTGCGAGGTATTATCTGGACACCGGAAATAAAGTGATAAAATCCTACCTTCTACACTCATCTCTAATAAATCCCATTGCATTTGAACCACACTATATGCTATACAGATATTTTATGAAAAACAGGGAATTTGCACAGGCTCAATCTGAATGTCGTCTCGCGCTCAAATATGCCAGAGACAATAAGACACGATTGATATATTCAGAACTATTAAAGAATGTAGATAAGAAGGAGCTTTTTAAATACATCCCTTATATACCTGAAAAGATTACCTCTTTTGCTGATTATCTTATAAACAACTCCGAGCTCGCTCTCGCGAGGGAGTTTATTGAAGATGCACTCCATTTATCAGAAGAGAATACGGATGTTTTAAGAAGCGCATTTTATATATACATCAAATTACAGGATATCAAAAATGCAGAGAGAACGCTCAATATATATGAGAAGTCAGATAGAGGTTATACTCTTAACCTTATGAGAGGCATTCTTTATGAGATTCAAAACCTTAATGAAGATGCCCTTAAAGAATATAAAAAGGCTGATGAATTAAATCCTCTTAATGCAGAAATTCTTTTAAGAATTGCAAATCTAAATACCAAAATAGGAAATATAGAGGAGGCACGTTCATATTATTTGAAGGTCTTTTTATGCGACAATATCAGTAATGAGACAAAGGTCAATATATATATCAGTATGGCTCATACCTATCTTTTACAGAAGAATACATATGAGGCGCTAAAGTATCTGAGGACAGCACTCAATCTAAGACCGGGGGATTTAAGAATTAAATTACAGATAGCCTCTATCTGTGAAAGGAATGGAAATCTCACCTGCGCGCTCAACGAATACAAAGAGATATTAATAATAAACCCCGATGAGAATCTTGCGATTGAGAAGATAAAAACCATTGAGCAGCGATTAAAAGAGATTGAAGAGATGAAGCGAATTGAACAACTTCAGAGATAGACTACTCCACATAATTACAACTACAGGAAGCCCCACTCCCATTTGATTCAACTGATAAGTTTTCATCTGTTGATATAGATGATGTATCAACAGGCCTGATATCTTCCTCTGGACCTATATCCAATAATATATCAGTTACACCTTCATCTCCATCGGCATACATATCGGTAATATCATAAGAGGCATCCACAGGTTCAGAATCACAAGTGTCAAAATTTGAATCAATTCTTGATAAGATATACGAAGCTGCCCCAAAACCTATCATTGGGATTGAGCCGGTAACTGAATTTCCATCTTCTGAGATTAACTCTGGAAACTGATAGTTATTGAGTAAGACATAGGACTTAACTCTATTAATTATAGAATCAGCTATATCTATCTTATCAATTCTTTTATATGCATCGGCTATCCGCAGGTCAATAAATATCCACTCCTGTTTATCATACCAGTCCCCATCATCATTTCTCTTATATCCACCACCTGTTGTCTTAAGGAGATTCATCATATCTAAAGTCTTCTTTGCAACCACATCGTCAGGATCTATAACTCCAAAATTTATCGCCTCAACTACTGATGCATCCAGATATCCTGCATATGCCCTATACTCCTCAAGAGAGGATACAAAATAGCCATCTTTATGAATAAGTTTATTCAGGATATTCTCCTTTAATCTTTCATAACCTTCTCTATATTTTGCAAGACGATCATAGTCTCCCAACCTCTTTGAGAGGAGCATAGCCCCACAGAGACCACCAAGCGCTGTAATCTGTGTATAGGCGTAGTGTCTCTCTTTCCCATTTAAGTGTCTCTCCCAGATAGAAGAATCTGCCTTTATCAGCCCTTCAGAATCAATCAATGAGAGCAGAACATCTGCAAAACCAGAGAAGATCTCTTCAGAATACTCAGATATGTCCGCCACCCCATATTCTGCTATATATCTTGCAACTCCAATGAGAAATAGCCCTGCACCATCAAATTCAATATTAGGTCCATCTTCATTGAAATCACTCTCCTCCATCCCATCTCCATAATATCTACAAACAGAAAATTTGTAATCAGTACCTACATAATCTTTAAAATAACCGGTATCAGCATTGAGTATAAATTTGATGGCATCTAATGCCTCATCTTTAAGGCCAATCTCAATAAGTGCGTATACAGAATACATCATATCCCTCAGCCATGTGATATTCCACATCCCCGGAGGGAGTGATGCCAATATCTGCCCATTTGGTCTTCTATCTACACTATTACTCTCTCTGACCTGTGCCATCTTCAAAAAGACTGCTGCATTGTATAAAAGCGGGTCAGAATCAAATATCTGTAAAACCTTTTTGTCTATATGTTTAAGAAATTCTCTATAGAAATCTATCTCTGATTTTAAGAAATCCTCAATACTCTTCCCCTCAGTAATTCTTGTTGCGGAATCTACAATCTTACCAATATCCTTCTCATCCTGATATAAAATTAATACCCCAAACCATCTACTCTCTCCCTGTCTAAGTGAGCCAAAATCCTTCTCAAATCCACATACGGCATCATCTACTATCCCAGAATCCTGAACATTTGTAAGCCTCTCCCCTATCTTCAAAATATTATATGGATTAACTGGATTTGTAGAATGTATGGTCTGTGAAATCAAAGGTTTATAAGCAACAATATAGTCAGAACTCTGAGATGTTTCAATATATATATCAGACTCATCAAAGACGATTCTTTCTTGATTAGATGTCACCTTATCATTCTCAAGTCCAAGATGAAAGTTATGTATTGAGAAGACAGAGAGATCCTGAATATCTGAGAGTGCATTAACCTCAATCAACATTATCATACTGCTCCCTTCAACCGACATTGGGGAAAAGATATACTCCTCTACCCTCACCTTTTCAAATGTACGAACTGAATGGATAATTCCAGTCCTTTCAAGATATGATAGTGAATCAAAGACCTGAACTCTCTCGGGGAGCCAGAACCCTTCATTATCAATCAAGAGTCCAAAATATGTATCGTATGCTATATTTTTTACTTCTCTCCCTTTATCATAATTTTTATAAATATGGGGAAAGAACATATTTACTCTCTTAGTCTTTTCATCAAAGACGACTGCGGAATATCCATTGGCAGAGGTAATATAATTATAATTTTTCTCCATTGCAAAGACCCGCTCAGAGAATGATAACATTATTAGAAAAGTAGATAGGAGATACAAAATGAATCTCTTCATAAAACAATAAGGAACGTCTATAACTCTCACCATAAGAGAGTACATCCGCAGCCACTATCCGAATCTTCGGATTTTCTGAATTCACTGGTATCACCTCTGAGAGATAGATCTGATATAACTTCAGTGATAGATATAGTATCAATAGATTCAAAACTATCGGATAGGCTAATCTCATCTTTTATTAGTCCAGAATCTGTAGAAGAAGTATCTTCAACATCAGGTGTAACGACATCTAACTTCTGAACATCCTCAGAAGACCCTGAATCAATACCAGCATCATCAGAATAATCTGAATCAGGTTCCAAAAGATCCAATCCAATAGAATCTCTTCCGGCATCCAGTAAATCCTTTTCTATGACTGTAATTCTTACCGGAATCATCAATGGAGAGTTTTCAGCCATTTCTGCTTTCAAATTGATATATGAAGTATAACTACCAGTTTGCAGTGCAGATGCATCTACATAACCTCTTACAGTTGAGGGTTTCTTAATTGCTACACCTGATTTATCAATCAACTGGACATACACATCAGTTGAATAAATACTCCACTCAAATACCCAGGATCCACAATTATATACATCAAATTCAAAATCTGATTTTTTACTCTCTCTAAGATTGATTGTTATATTGACCTCATTTATGTTGGCGCACAATCTTGGCTTTAATTCATCTTTATAGACCATATATTCTGTTCCCCATCCAATATAACTATCCCCCTTCTTTATCCAGAAGTACCCATTTTCACCAAAGTCATCTCCCCAGGAATTTTTACATAGATAGGCACCCTTTGCATCATCCCAACCTACAAACACAATTGCATGCCAGCCTTCTTCTGTAGCATTTGCAGTCTTCTGATAAACTCCACCTTTATAGGCATAGAAATCACTATAAACCTTCATAGAAGTAGGAATTGGTCCATATTTAATCAGGGCTGCCTTTATATCCTCCTCTCCTGCAATTGAGAAGAAACCTACCATCCCGGCATCTTTGATGTATTCCTTTATCTTTGGATTTGAACACTTATTTTTACACTCCCCTTCCTGAGCTATATAAGGGAAACAAGATTCATCAGTAATACCGCTTGCCTTAATATAATTTGCTGCAAATAACTGGGAGCCACCATAGGCACAACTTCCAGTCGCTGTACAGGAAATTAACTCCTGTTCTGATAAGTCAATATCCATTTCGGGGTCTGAATTATACATCTTTATCATAGCCTCAAGTGAGCCCAGAGTAGAAAACGCCCAGCAGGAGCCACAACTCCCCTGGTCCCTTATAGGGGTCATCCAGTTATATCCGAGATAATCTCTATAGTCTAATCTGGACGGATAGGCAGCAAACATCTTCCAGTCTGCTGAAAAGACCTTATCAAATTTAATCACCGGAGGAGAAGACATAAGATAACTCCTTCTCTCCTCTGGAGATAACCTCATCAACTTAGTCTCACCAGCCACCCAGTTCAAATTCTCTTTCTTAATATCTGCTTTAATTCTCTCAATCTCACCTGAATAATCCCACCCTATTAAAGGCAGAGCTAGTAAAAATAAAAAGTAGAGGTATTTCATCATCCTCCTCCTTATCGGAGATATATTAGCATAACTCTATTGATTTAACCAGAATAATAGTATCCTGATTCTGTTATATTAACAATTTAAAGGTTTTTATCAATTTCTATTTCTTTCCTAATCCCCTATAATCCCTATATCAAATAACATTTTTAAAATGCCTCAAACTACCCCGCACAATAACTAAATCTCTTTGATTCTCCGTCAGCCTTCGTCTCATCCACCACATTATATAACTCATCCTCCGAAAATGTCTGTAGAATTTAATTTCACCATTCATAGATTTATTCAAAAATACTTCTTTCATTGTTTATATAAAGCCTGCTTTTAAGTGTTTAACAACTAATTTAATCAATTTTCACTTATTTTAGTTCTCTTATTTAAGAAAGTTATTTATGAAAAAATAGTTGTAAAACCAAAGTTTAGCCTATATAATAATTAGCGATGGAGGGTGTTATGCAATACAATAAACCAATAATTTTACTCTCAATCTCAATAGCCTTATCAATTTTCTTATTTTCTTGTTCCTCCGACTCTGAAGGGAATGGAAATATTGATGCTGGGGCAGATACAGGGATGAGAAAATGCAAAAATTCTGCCCAGTGTAATGCCGATGAAGTGTGCCAGAATAGTATATGCGTTAAGAAGGAACCAAGAGATGCTGGCGATGGTGGTGAAGCAGAGGATATTTATGATATCATCCATTCAGATATCAGCGAGGATATCTCAGATACTTTCATAGATGTGGAGATTTTGGACGGAGGAGATTTGACTTCTGATATCTCAGATATAGGGATTTCAACAGAGTATAATCTGGGGATAAGCTCTATTTACGAAGGGACAGCCGGAGAGTGTTCAAATGACGAATATATACTAAAGAGTGTGAGTGGTTACTCTGGAATGAACACAATTGAAAATGATGAATTTACAATAATATCTGGTGCAAGATTTAAATAGGAGGTTTCTATGAAATCTATATTTGTAATTATCCTCACAACCTGTATGTCAGTTACAGTCTCAGGTGCAGATATCCCCTCTGTCATCACTCATCAGGGTTATATCACTGATAAGAATGGTCTGGGGATTACCGGTGAGCTCAACTTCTCAATCGGGATTTATAAGAGCCTTGATGGAGATGACCTCCTCTGGGAGGAAGATCTGGGTACGGTGAATGTGAAAGATGGATTTTATTTCATTAGAGTAGGAGATAAGGGAGGGCTGTCGGACATTTTCAGTGGTTATTCTGTCTTATTTCTGGAGGTAAGGATAAATGGGAAGGCATTGAGCCCGAGACAGGCGATTGGGAGCGTTCCGTATGCATTTGTCTCAAAT
>JBMFOP010000040.1:0-14404 GCA_049969675.1 Myxococcota bacterium
GTTGTGTTTTTCATCAACCACAAGGTGGTTTGTTTCACCAACCACAAAGTGGTTTGTTTCACCAACCAGAGCTTTTCTTATTACAATTAAAAAAATTGTTCTACGCAATCATAGATTTGTCCAGAGATACCGCTCATAGGTAGTCTCCTTTCAGAGTCTTTATTTGAAAAAACAATCCAACCCTCCTAATGCTTCCATATCAAAAAGAGAAAAATTATTTTGGACAGGTATGAGAAAATCTAAAATTTGATAGATCTGGATTCCAATTTTATGCCTTTGGGGTATCTATATTTACCTTTACAACCGGACTGGTAGTGTGTGCAGATGCCTGTTTTGAAAGATTTATTGATTTATCTGTCTTGCAGTTCCCTTCATAGAGCACGCCAGATTCAATCATCAGATTGCCAGTGACTATATTACCCTTTACCTTTGCTGGCGAATGCAATTCGCACGACTTCTGTGCCACGATATTACCATTTATCTCACCATAGACGGAGATAGAACCGACTGATATCTCAGCCTGAATATGTGCGCCCTCCCCTACAATTAGAGTATCCTCGCTAAAGATCTCCCCTATAAAATCTCCCTCAATCCTCACAGTCCCTTCAAATGTAAGTTTACCTTCAAACTTTGAACCCTTCCCTAAAATGGCATTCAGACTGGTTGGGTCCTTTATAACCTCATCTCTCTTCCCAAGTGGCATCTTTATCTCCTTTTTAATATTTGTTGTCTCTTCATAACTCTCAAAACTATCTTTTGAATCCTTTTTTGAAAAGATCATCTCAATCACCTCAAAAGTAAATCAATTATTCTCTTGAGCTCCTCCTCCGAGGAGAAACTTATAGTGATGCTCCCGCTCTTGTTCCTCCTGATTCCTATCTCTACTTTCGCCCTATAATACTTTGTAAGTCGCTCCTCAAGGCTATTGATATAAGGTGGGAGCCCATCCCTGTACCTACTGACCTTTGTCGCCTTCTGCTCCACATCTCTGACATTGAGCCGTTCCTTTAATATCTGAGAGAGGAGTTTTTGCATCTCCATCTCATCCTTTGCCATAAGCAGTGCCCTTGCGTGACCCTCTGTGATCTCACCACTTCTAATCTTCTCCTTGATATTATCTGGAAGTCTTAAGAGCCTCAATATATTAGCAATGGCGGGTCTGCTCTTTCCTATCTTTCTGGAGAGATCCTCCTGTGTAAGATTAAACTTCTCAAGCATATATTGATATGCCTCTGCCTCTTCTATAGGATTTAAGTCCTTTCTATGAATATTCTCAATTACCGCAGTCTCAAGTGCCTCCCTGTCGTCAAGGGAGACAATCATTATGGGGACCTCTTTTAATCCAGCCTTCATCGCTGCCCTGAATCTCCTCTCCCCAAAGACTATCTCAAATCTATCTCCAGATGGTCTTACAAGAATAGGCTGCAACACACCCTTCTCCTTGATTGACTGGGCGAGCTCTTCAATGGATTCTTCATCAAAATTTTTTCGAGGCTGATTTGAGTTGGGCTTAATAAATTCAATGGGCTTATAGATTATCTCTCTTCTAAGAGCGGTCTCCTGAGGTTTTGAGCCAAGAAGTGCATCAAGCCCTTTTCCAAGTACCTTCTTCCCCTGCATAGCCAATAATTACTCTTCCCTGTAAAAGATAGTTATAGTGAGGCAGTGAAATTCATTGTCAGAACTCTGAGTAACCACCTTATCTACAACTTTGATTCTGGGATTCTCCTTGAGCCACTTTGTAATGGTCTCACCCAATTCCTCTCTTTCTTTTGCCTTTGTGGCTGTAAAGATCTTAACTCCATTAAACATCTCTTAAAAACCTCCTCAAATGGTTTCTTCAGGAAAGAACCTCATCCTTATGAATGTTGTTATATAATACTTTTTGTTCGTTATGTAAACAGTAAAAAGTAGAGTCATTATATCACCCCAACGGCGTCCCTCGTGGACTCCTTAATCTTATACATAGCAGAATCCGCAATGGCAATTAAAGTATTTCTATCCCTTGCATCATCTGGAATCGTAGCGACTCCATAACTTGCCTTTATCTGAAGGTTCAATCCCATATCATTTAGGAATCTGTGCTCTAAAATAAGCCCCCTCATCCTCTTTGCAAATTCATAAGCCTCTGACTTGGTGGTAGATGGCAGAATAATCACAAACTCATCACCGCCGTATCTTATAGGTACATCTGTGGGTCTTATAATCTTTTTGATAAAATAACCAACCTCACGCAATATTGCACTCCCACACATATGTCCATAAGTATCATTTACCTTCTTAAAGTGATCTAAATCAAAGAATATAAGAGATAATGAGCCTTTTGAACGTAATGTGTTCTCTACCTCCTTATTCAGAAATTCATACATATACCTCACATTATATAAGGAGGTGTGGTCATCTGTAACCACCAGCTCATTTACTCTCTTAAAGTTTCTGGCATTGTCAATGGCAATCGCTGTAAAATCGGCAATCATCTTCAGCAATTTCATATCAAATTCTGTGAATCTCCCCTCCTCTATCTTATTTACAAGCTCAATAACTCCAAGCACCTTACCTTTGTTAATAAGAGGGACACAAATAATAGACCTCGTCTCAAAGTTGGATTCACTATCAAATCTGGCGCAAAATCTCTTATCCTCTCTCACATTTGATATCAACTCTGCCCTTCCAGTCCTGGCAACCCATCCCGCCACACCTTCCCCAAGCGGCAACTCCTTCCCTCTCAACAGATCTGCTGCATCACCAACGGTTATCTCAAACCTGAGTGTCTGTCTCTCCTCATCCAGCAGAAGCAACGACCAGTTCTTTGCCTTCAAAAACTGCCCAACCTTCACCATAAGGATCTTTAAGACCTCTGAAATATCAATACTACTTGTCAATGTCTTACTTATATCATTTAGCAATTCTATCTCTGAACGTAGCTGCTCAAGTTCGCCATTTACTCTTACATCGTGTTGATTCATATAATCTACTCCAGAATATTACACCCACAACCACCATTCTCCTCTCCATTTACATCAGCAGAGTCTGAGATAGAGGTATCAACATTCGATTGAACATCACTCTGAATATCTATACCTGCATCAAGCTCACTCCTCTTTTCATAGTAAAAAGGGGCTGTCCAGATTTTAATCACATCATTCATCTTAATCCTGAGATAGTACCACCTGTTGGTTTCAGAAAAATTCAGGTCAAATTTCATCACCTCACCTTTTTTGATATCCGTTAATGTCTTCAATACTCTACCCTGTGCAGTTATTATATCCACAGAGGTAAAGAGATCATCCTCATCAGGGTCAGATAAAAGGAGTTCACAGATTACATCCTCTTTATTAAATATAGTCTCACCAGCCCACTTACCATCACATTGCCATTTAACTACTGCATTCTTATCACAGGTGGAATATGTCCTCCCCTTTCTCAACCCATCAATCAGTGCATCTCTTGAAAGTTCTGATAGCCAGACCGCTGCCCTGCAATCATTTTGCGTTCCCCAATCGGGATTGTGATTGTCCTGATTATATACTGGAGAGAGATGCCAGCCTTTATCCAGCGCCTGAATATACGAGAGTTCCTGTCTATCACCGCTATCATACGCAGATTTTACTTCAATGAGTGATATTATCTCATCTATTTCTTTTTTGTATTCATACTGATGGTAATTATACATAGGTAAGTCTGGATTGTAATCGGGATGATTAAACTGCATAAATGCTGGTGGATATCTCAATAATTCATTGTAGAACTTGTTGATATGGTCGTTGATATAGCA
The DNA here is from genome assembly GCA_049969675.1 of Myxococcota bacterium. Classification (GTDB taxonomy): domain Bacteria; phylum Myxococcota; class SpSt-1050; order SpSt-1050; family SpSt-1050; genus SpSt-1050. The sequence goes on from JBMFOP010000040.1 coordinate 3,776, forward strand.
ATCAATTGAGTAAAAATGCCCTGTCAAAAACATATTGCTGTGATTGTAGATTGGGGAGCCCCATTCAAAACCCCAGAGAGTCTCAAATACCCCTGCAACCCTCGTAGAGTCCGCGGCGTTCTTCATCTCATTCAGTTTCTCCTCAGTCAGCTGCTCCATATGGTCACTAAGAGAAAAGAAATCCAATTTTGCAACATCTCGTGCATAGGTATAAGCTTCAAGTGCCGTCCCCTTTCCATCAGATAGGCTACAATGTGCGTGAATATTCCCAAAATAAACCTTGTATTCCCCTGCATACAGTAATGAAGAGTATAAGACATACATAAACATTATAAATATCTTTTTCAAAATCTCCTCCTTAAAAAACTGGTAAAGATGGTATTCTATTTTTATGTATTTGTAAAGATTGATTAGAGATTGTCCACAGATATTCTGAATAGAAGAAGGTCTGTGCCATCAAAGGGGCTATAGTCATTTGTAAAAGCATCACCTGCAAATAGATGTCCATACTCCACTCTCGATTTTAATTTAAAGTAACGATTCTGATACCACTCCCTTTCAATACCAACATCTATCTCTGTACCCAGAAGCCTTGAACTCTGAATTGAATTATAGAAGTTTCTATCCTGATGTGCCACATACGAAAAATATGGGTCTATTATGCCCTTATCAACCCCTGCCAGAATAACCGAGAGGTCAACTCTCAATAGACTTGCAAAGGAGTAAGAGAGATTTATTGAAGTAAAAATACTATTTGAAATAGAGCCATAGCTCTCCACACCTTCAAAGAAAGTATGATTCTCTTCAAATAGCAGATTATAACTCCTCAGGTTAGAGGAGGCTGAGGCAAAGCCATATAATTCAGAGAAGAGAATGAGCCCCTCTTTAAAATCTGAACTGAATCTAAATCTTGAATCTATTCCATCAAAAGGGTTGTCATCTCCACTCGCATAACCTATATCCAGATAAAGAAGATACTCCTTATCTCTAATCCCGGTCCGCATAATAATTCCATAGGACTGGATATCGTAGTCATAATCACTCCCCCCTAACTTTCTCTCTCCATCTCCATAGATAAATGCCCCCTCAAAATAGAAGAAGATATTTGGAGCAGCAATCTCCCCTCTCAGATAGTGCTCTTTTTTAAAATATATATCAAAGACATTTAGTACTGTCTTTTCACCATATCTGCTCTTCTGACTTCTGTATCCATAATAAATGCCCGTCTGAAATCCATCTCTAAGGTTCATTCCGCTCTCCGAATCATATTCCAAGGAGGTATAGAGATGAAATCCACTATCTCCATAATAGATACTGGCAAAGTTATCTCTTATCAGATAACCATAACCTAAATTAAAAAGCAATTTTTCTGAGAAAGATTTATCGGTAATAAAGAAGAGGGGCGGTATGGATATAAATAGACCTGCCACGGTATCTCCCGCATAATTCTCTCCGAATAACCCCTTCTCTTTGCCATCATTAATAAGCATCCCAATACCCCAGTGCAACAATTTCTGTCCCAGGATAAAATTATACCTATTGTGGGCGTACTGTAGATATATCTCTCTTGTAAATAGTCTATCTATCGCCCAGCCATATTTGTGATTTCTGGATATTCTGGAATAATTTGCACTACCAGAAGTAAGGTCTCCATCTATAATTCCACCGACATCAAACTCCGTTGTTACACTCACATCGCCGCAATAAAGATTTGATGCAAATATAAGTCTCTGTTCTACAAAGAATCTCTGATTGAGATACTCAAATGGACCTATCGGTATATCACCGAGATTCTTAAATATCAGTCTATATTCAAATGGCATAGAAAAATCGTAGTCATCCTCGCTCACACTTGACAAATCACCACCACCAAGCATCAATATGAGTGCAGCACATAATACCAGACTCATAATCTCAGCTCTTCTTCCCCTCTTTTACCATCTGTAAGAGTTCTTCTTCAGAGATTATTTTTACTCCAAGCTCCTGTGCTCTGGTCAATTTGCTTCCAGGGTCTGCACCTACTACCAGATAATCAAGTTTCTTTGAGACCGAGGAGAGAACCTTCCCACCATTTTGAACAATAAAGTCTTTTGCCTCATCGCGAGAGAAATTTGAGAGTGTACCTGTAATTACAAATGATAGTCCGCTCAACACATCGCTCTCAATCTTACTCTTTTCAAATTCAATTCCACAATCAAGTAATTTCCTTATAAGCTTTATATTACTCTCATTGTGAAAAAACCTTGCAACCTCTCTTGCAGTCTCCTCTCCAATCTGAGGGATCATCTGCAACTCATCTTCATCAGCGCTCATAAGCCTCTCAATATCCTTAAAATAATCCGCAAGCAATCCCGCTGTATTCTCACCGATATGGCGAATTCCGAGAGCAAAGATAAACCTCTTGAGTGTAGTCTTCTTGCTCTTATTTATGGCATCTATTATATTCTTTGCAGACTTTTCCCCGAAGCCCTCAATCTCTTTTAAGAGATTCACATCAAGTTTATACAGATCCGCTACATCCTGAATATACTTCTTTTCAAGAACGAGTTTCTCAATTATCTTCCCTCCAAGCCCCTCTATATTCATCGCCCTTTTGGAAACAAAGTGCTTAATCCCCTCTACAATCCTCGCAGGACATCTCTCATTTGGACATCTGGTTACCGCCTCACCTTCATCTCTGACAACCCTGCTCTCACAGACCGGACATCTATCAGGGAGCTTAAATCTCTCTGTCCCCTCCGGTCTCCTCTCCAGTATTACCTTTACTATCTCTGGAATGACATCTCCCGCCCTCTGAACTACAACTGCATCTCCAACCCTTATATCAAGTCTGTCAATCTCATCCTGATTATGAAGTGTAGCCCTTGATATGGTCACACCCCCAACTCTCACCGGCTTCAGGACCGCAACCGGAGTCAAGGCACCTGTCCTTCCAACCTGCACAATAATATCTTCAACCACTGTGGTCTCCTGCACAGGCGGAAATTTAAATGCTACCGCCCACCTGGGGGACCTGGCAATATTTCCAAGTGTATTCTGATGCTCAAATTCGTTTATCTTGATCACTATCCCGTCAATATCAAATTTGAGACTATGCCTCTTCTCCATCATATCTTTATAATAAGATAATACCTCCTCAACTCCGCCTGCAAGCCTCACATACTCGGAGACCGGCAGCCCCAATGCCTTTATATAATTTAAGAATTCCCACTGAGTCTTAATATCTGGCTCTGGTTTTACAACGCTATAAATGAAGATTCTAAGCGGCCTTGAGGCAGTAATAGTTGGGTCAAGCTGTTTTAGGGAGCCCGCGGCGGCATTACGAGGATTTGCAAATAGTGGCTCACCCTCATCCACTCTCCTCTCATTCAGTCTCCTGAAATCATCTTTAAAAATTATCACCTCACCTCTTAGAATCAACTCTTCAGGGATATCTATCTCTTTTCTTGCACTCCTCTTCAGATTTAGTGGAAGCGTCTTGATAGTCCTGATATTCTCAGTTACATCCTCTCCAGTAGTCCCATCTCCTCTCGTTGAACCCGTCACAAGGATACCATTCTTATAAATCAGCTCCACTGCCAGCCCATCATATTTTGGTTCAATCACATAAGAAAATTTACTTCCTATGAGCATCTTCTGAACTCTATTATGAAAATCTAAAAATTCAGATTCAGAATATACATTGGAGAGCGAAAGCATCGGCTCTGGATGGACAAACTTCTTAAATTCATCTCTTGGTCTTCCTCCTACCTTCTGTGTTGGAGAATCAGGAGTTCTGAGCTCTGGATATCTCTCCTCTAACTCCAGAAGTTCCCTCATCAATCTATCATATTCGGCATCAGAGATGATTGGATTATCAAGGACATAATAGTAATAGTTATGTTTCTCTATCTCATCCCTCAATTCCTGTGCCCTTTTTAATATATCCTTATCCATAGCCTTAAAAAACCTAATGGATGAAGTAATGAATGAAAGTCTCAAAGATAAAATTTCCAAATACAATCAGAATCAAGATTGGAACAATATACCTGATTAATATACCGAAGGGCAATTTACCCCTCAATACCTTTCCATCAGATTCAATCTCCTCAAAAAATCTAATTATTCCCCACTTATATCCAACAAAGATTGCAACAAATAACGAACCTAAAATGAGCGAGACATTCCCAAAAATTATATCCATTAAAGAGAGAAAATCTATCTTCAAGATAGGGAGTTTTGACAGGAATCCGACTGCACCACAGGAGAGGGCAGATAGTACTCCAAGAGCAAAACTGACAGCGGCAAGGAGATATGTGGCTTTTTTTCTGTCAAAGTTATATTCATCTACCAGAAAGGATGTCCCAACCTCCAAAAGGGAGATTGTAGAGGTGACAGCGGCAATTGTAAGAAGAATAAACAACAAAGTTCCAAATACTAATCCCCCAGACATCTTTGAGATAACAACAGGGAGCACCTTAAAGATGAGTGCTGGTCCTTCTGCGGGAGAGAGCCCCTCAATTGAGAAGAGGGCAGGGAAGATTACAAAGCCGGCTATCAGTGCCACAAGAGTATCAGATATAGCAATCCAGAGAGCACAACCAAATATTCCATCTTTTTTTGACATATAACTCCCATAGGTCAGCATCGCCCCCATACCGAGGCTTAGAGAGAAGAAGGCCTGTCCCAGAGCCGCAACGATGACCTTTGCATCTATCTTTGAAAAATCTGGCTTCATATAAAATTCAACTCCCTTTATTGCATTTGGGAGTGTAAGGGAGTAAATAGCCAAAATGAGAAGCAATACAAAAAGCAATGGCATCAGGACCTTGGAATATCTTTCTATACCATTCTGAACCCCTTTTGAAATTATAAATACAGTTATAGCAATTATCACAAACAGGAGCGCTATTGAGATTATTGGTGAAGTAGAGATTGTATTAAAAATCTGTGAAATAATCTGCTCATCAGCTGATGCAAATTTATTGGATGTAATTATAAAGATATATCCGAAGACCCAGCCTGCTATTACTGAATAATAAGAGAGTATAAAAATACCAGTTAGAACTCCGAGAATACCAATTAGATACCAATTTGTATGCGGGGCAAGAAACTTAAATGCCCCGACTGGATTTCTATTTGATGCCCTACCTATTGCGATTTCGGACATAAGGAGTGGAATACCTAACACAAACACAGCAATAAGATACACAAAGACGAATGCCGCCCCGCCATGCGTCCCTGTATAATACGGGAATCTCCAGACATTCCCGAGTCCCACTGCAGAACCCACCGCTGCCATTATAAATCCAATCTTTGAGCCAAAACTTCCTCTCTCCTGCATTAGAGCCTCTCCTAAATCAGATAAAATAAATTAGTGACCAATGCAAAAAATATCTCTTACAGACCTTATAAAATTCTGATGGTATAGTAATATAAACTTATACCTGATAAAGTCAAGTTTTATTAAAACAGAGCAGGTAGGCCATATTAACTGGTAAAATTCTTCATATTCCTAATTTCACAAAGTTGATTTTCTGAATCACTTAATTCCTCAGTAATAACATCTCTATAGAATGAGGCTCATATTCATCAGGAGGATATTTATTGTATGCACAACATATGAGGTCATTGTAAGATTTGAATATAAAAATCATTTGACAGATATAAAAAAAAATCATATCAGTAATTCCCCTATTTGGGCCAGTAGCTCAATGGATAGAGCAACGGCCTTCTAAGCCGTAGGTTGGGGGTTCGAGTCCCTCCTGGCTCGCTCTTGTGGTGAGTGTAGCTCAATCTGGTTAGAGCACCGGACTGTGGCTCCGGTTGTTGGGGGTTCAAGTCCCCTCACTCACCCATTCTTCATCTTATACAATACTTTTTAATTCCCTTTTTATCAACAGATAATTTCCTCCTTCCTGAAGACCTTCAATTTCATTGAAATATCTCTTAAATTGGTCTTTTGGAGAGGATACCGCAAGACCTTATGAGATATTGGTAACAGAGAATTTTAAGGAGAATGTAGAGCCCGTAGTGATAAAATTTCATAAATTAGATGAAAATCTATTTGGTGGAATCGGCAAGGGATATAAGGTAATATATTAGATTTCTACTTTTTGATTCCTCTCAACCCTGAGACCTATTTCACCCATAAACTCCTCTGAATTGACAATCAACATTCCACCCTCCTCGATCTCAAAGAGAATCTTTGAGCCAGCCTTTATCCTTATCGGTTTATTAATCTGAATCTTTGAGGCAAGCCGCTTATTCGGGGTGGCTGAATTGGAGACATAGTCATAGTCAAAATCTCCAAAAGGGTTTTTACAGATTATCTTTAATACTCCCCCCCTCTCTATTGTGATCCCTTTGTTTAAGATGAGGTATTCTTCATTGGCATCAAGGCACCCCCTTACAAAAAACAGAGTATTCTCCTCCATAGTAAGATTTCTAAGCCTGTGATTATCCCTTTCATCCAGTATAAAGGAGGGTGAGAGGTCTATGACCGAACTCTTATGAAATTTGCAGCTATTATCAAGGAGACTCTTATAATATCTATTAAGTCCTTCAATGGTAGTGCCAATAGAATCAACACCTTTTACATTCTTGGTCGGCAGAAAAAAATCTTCTCTCTTAAGCCCTAAAATATTTACCACACTCTTAGGTAGGACTGTAACTATATCCTGATTCAACCACTCAAGGGAGTTTGTAAGAATCTGCCTGTTTCTAACAATAATCTTCTTATTGCGATAGATAATCGGTGAGAACTTCTTATCCACAATAGAGAGACCTGCTATATTAACATTGATGTGTCCACAGGAGTAGAGAAGGTCATTATTGCCATCTCTCAGATTCTTCTGTTCATCTCTTAAGAGATTGTATTCCACAACCCTATATCTGTCTAATTTACCATCAAGAGCCACCACACCTATCTTCTCCGAAGGCTCTGTCTTCTTAACAGCAGAGATAGTAAATTCAGAATTCCTTGCAAAGTGATAACCTATTCTGATAGGGTCAAAGAATCTCGCAAGTGGATTATCCACATTAAACATCACAACTGCATCAACCCCTCTTATTATAAGTTCGTCTCTGAGATGACTCTCAATTAATGCCCTGAAGACACCACCATGCCCGTCTCCAGTGGTAATTATCTTCTCACCATCAAAGATCATATCTCCTTCCTCATCAAGTCTCGGGTTCTCCCGCTGTCTGAGGAAAAATACAGCCCTTCTCATAAGTCCAAAATAATTATTTGATTCAAAATAATCCCTGATATAACTCTCTGTGAGACCGCTCACCATCACAATAAGATTAATTATTGTCCTGTATTCATATTGCAATCTCAGGAGTTGTTCGGCAAATAGATGTATAAATGTAAAATACCCTGCTGGAGTAATAGGGATGAGTCCTTTGGGAAGATTGGGGTCATGGCCAATATCTATTCCAAATGTATTTAGATAAAGACCTCTTAATTCAGGATACTGTTCTTTAAGCCTTGTTGCGGCGCCCCCGCTGAATATCAAAAATGCAACCCTGCCACCCCTTATCATATCCACCCCAAGCCTTTTATATGAAATCTGTCCTTCATAATCATCTATCTGTGAGAACGATACCGGACTAATCTCATTAAAGTTAATCTGCTCTGTATCCAGTTTCATCAGATATCTCAGGAGATTCACATTGTCCAGATTCACCAACAGAAGGGATTTCAGAAATCTATCAACCTCTCCATCATCATCAAGATTGACATATTTCTTTAGAACTCCATCAAGTGCTTTTTCTCTTAAGATATCAAATAGGTGTGAATTTCTTGCCATAAGAATCTATAACTTTATTGAGACAACTCCGTCTGATGGTTGACCTGCTATATATACCTCACACTCCGTATCAAATCTCTTCTTATACTCAGATTTAATAAAATCCGAATATTCTCTTTCAAAACCACTCTTGATAAGAGATACTGCACAACCGCCAAATCCGGCACCGGTCATTCGTGATGCAACTGCATTCTTATACTTATATGTCTTTTCAACAATTAGATTGAGTTCATCACAGGAGACTTCATACTCCTTATCAAGACCTATATGCCCTTCAAGGAAGAGTCGCCCTATCCCTTCAAGATTAGAATTGTTTAGCATCTGAAATACTGCTTCAACCCTCTGCATCTCCTCAATCACATATTTCCCGCGCTTAAATATCGTATCACTCACCTCAGTTCTTACTTTATTTAGCATCTCCATATTGACATCCCGTAGCGCCCTGACATCCACATAATATTTCTTTATCGCATTTAGAAGCTCTCTACACTCAATCTGTCTCTTCTCATACTCTGATTTTGCCAGCTGTCTCTTAATCATAGTATTAACTACAACTATTGAGATTCCATCGGGCATATTACAATAATTCACAGAAAAATCCCTGCAATCAATCTTAACCACTTTCCTGTCTTTACCAAATACAATTGCCATCTGATCCATAATTCCACAGGGAACCCCTGCATAGTTATTCTCTGCTCTCTGGGCTATTTTTGCAATATCTCTTCTCTCAATGTTGAGTCTGTATAATTGAGATATCAACTCTATTAATCCACAACAAAATGAAGCCGAACTGGAAAGTCCAGAACCAATCGGAAGATCCCCATCAATAACAAAATTTATCCCCTTTATAAAATGACCAGAATCTATTATTGAACGGCAGACTCCATATATGTATGCGCCGGTAGAGCCCTTTTCAAATACATTTGAGCCATCAATATTCACCTTTACCTCTTTATCACTATTAAGGCTATAGCAATCAACCTCATAGTTATTAGAAGTTGCCCCGACAAAGATATTCTTGAGAGAGATTGCACAGGGCAATACATTCCCCTCATGATAATCAATATGCTCTCCTATCAAATTCACCCTTCCAGGTGACGATACCAGGAATTGAGCCTTTGAATTGAATCTCTTTTCAAATTCCTCTATCAGATTTAAATACATAACTCTCCCTTTTAATCAGGCAGTATCTTCTTGTATACGGCATTATCTCAAATTGCAATAAAATATGTCCTTATCAATTCAGCCCTACGGATAGATATCAACTGATATTCCGTTCCAACCAGTTGAGCCACCACTTGAGCCACCAGTACCACCGGCTCCCCTTGAAAAGGTCACCGAATTTAGTGTTACATTTGAAGAACCATATTTCATAATACATACAGCCGGACCACCGCCGCCTCCACCTCCATAGCCACCATCTCCCCCTCTACCACCTGCACCTCCACCTGCACCCATAGAGCCATCATCCTGCTCTCCATTTCCACCGTAATCACCACCAAGACCTCCAGCACCACCAGCACTCCCCATACCTCCCACTCCTCCACTCCCACCATTCCCACCATTCTTCGTAGCAATAGTTGAATAACTGATATTTACAGTAGAATTTGAGAGATATATTCCGATAGAACCACCACCACCACCTCCTCCGGTTCCACCATATCCTCCGCAACCTCCAGCCCCTCCACCTCCGCCAGAGCTTCCGTAGCTATCGCAGTCTATGGTTCCGCCGCCGCCACCACCACCACCTCCTCCTCCAGCGCCATGTGTTCCCTGTCCTCCATTTCCACCAGAATTGGATGCCACATATCCAGAGGCTGATAAAGAGCCAAGGGATAAGCCAGCGGTGCCATTTGAACCCATCGCGCCATCAGGACCCTTCTGCCCATATTGCCAGGAATATGGAGCGGCACTCCCTCTACAACATTCACTTCCACCTCCTCCGGCACCACCATTGCCAGAAGGTCCAATACCTGCCGACCCGCTTGAGCCCCAGTTGCCCCCATGACCTGCATCACCGCCTCTACCTCCATGCATACCACAGACACTCGTTCCACCAGCCCCTCCGGGAGGTCTTGAACAGGTATCACAAAGACCACTTGAATCCTCACAACCCGGTGTTCCAGCCTTACCATTCATTGTATTTGGATCATTCTGAGGGCCATTTGCCCCATTTGTTCCATTCAATCCATCTCCCCCCTTTCCACCTCTGATGGTGCACCTATTTATATAGATATTTGAAGAGTTCTGTAAAAATAGTCCGTATGAACTTGCGGATGCAGTAGTAGCATCAGCGGAATAGATATTGATGTGGTCTATATCTGTCCTCGTGCTAATATTTACGCCGGAAATACCATTTGCATTTGGATAAATATTGACAATATATGAATTTGACCTCTTCCATCCATTTGCCTTGGAATAACCTCCATAGATTGAGACACCGGAGACGAGGGAAAATGTCTCATTGTAATTCCCTTCCGAGACAATCAGATACTTCGGTGGGCTATATGAAGACGCCAGTTGAATCCCTTTTGTAATAGTCCTGACAGGGGAGTTGATTGAGCCGTTGTTTGAATCAGAGCCAGAACTTATATCTACAAATATCGCCTTTGTCTTATCCCCATCTATACCATCACAATTGGCATCTATAAAACTATCATCTGGCAAATCATCGGTCAACAACAGCTCACATCCATTGTTCCAATCTCCGTCACAGTTTGCATAATCAGAGATACACTGGCAATTCCCATTCACACACTGAGCATTCTGACCACATCTCTTCCCACACAATCCACAATTGTTTACATCATTTGAGAGATTTATCTCACAACCATCA
>JBMFOP010000040.1:14501-27398 GCA_049969675.1 Myxococcota bacterium
GACCAGTTATTATTGCAATTTAGATACCCGCTATCACACTGACAGGAACTATTTATACAACTGGCATTATTATTACATTTTGAGCCACAACTCCCGCAATTATTACTATCTGTCCTTAAATCTGATTCACAACCATTCAAATCATTACTATCACAGTTACCAAAATTTGTCGCACACTTAACTATTTTACAATTACCAGAATCGCAGATTACATCAGATGTATTAGGTAAGTTACACTTTTTGTTACAGCTTCCACAGTTATTTACATCTGCATTTATATTGACCTCACATCCGTCTGACCAGGTACCATTGCAATTGGAATATCCAGATATACACTGACACCCAGAATTTTTACAGGTAGCATTTTGATTACACCTATTGCCACAGGCACCACAATTATCATTATTACTCCTTATGTCTACCTCACAACCGTTTGATACAATTTTATCACAATCCTCAAACCCAAGACTACAGGTCACAATCTTACATTCTCCATTATCACATTTATTCAAAAATGTGTTATCGGTTGAACACCTCTTATTACAATCTCCACAGTGACTCAGATCTGTAAGGATATCTGTTTCACACCCATTATCTGGATTATTGTCACAATCTTTATAGCCAGATTTACATACACAAGAACCATTATCACAGAGGGAATTATCACCACAATTGTGATTACAATAGCCACAATTGGTGATAGAACTCTTCAGATTCGCTTCACAACCATCTGAGACATCGCCATTACAATTCTCATAGTCAGTATTGCAGGATTCAATTATACAACTTTTGTTTAAGCACTTTGCTGTTGCATTGGCTGGTGCACATAGTCTATTACACCCCCCACAATGCTCTATACTTGAAGTAATGTCAGTCTCACACCCATCAATAGGGTCATTATTACAATCCATATGATTCGGGTCACAGTTTGAACCAGAGCCTTTAAGAACAATAACAACTGTAGGGTTATCTTTGTCTGAAGACTTTATCTCAATTGAGCCCTCCTTATTGCCAATATCAGATGGCTTGAATCCCACATAAAAGGAGAGTGAATCGCCTGAATTTAGATACACAGGGAGATTTTGGGGGAGATTAGAGAGAGAAAAATCAGAAGAGCTCCCACTCGTCATTTCAATAGAATTTATCGCCAATCTGCCATACCCGATGTTTCTAATCCAGACCTGATATGGTGTCGCATCTATTCCGACTGAGACTCCACCAAAGTCTATTGAGAGTGGTTCCACCTTTATTATAGTATCAACCCCAGTAGCAGTAATCGGGAATGACACCTGTGGATTATCAGCATCATTTGAATAGATAGCCATTGTATCATTTACCTTTCCAACGAATTGGGGATTAAAACCTAACTCTACACTGATACACTGACCATATTTGAGAGTGCCAGACGGATGTTCTGGGGAGAGAGAGAAGTTCCCATTTACCAGACCTGATTTGCTATCAACCTCTAACTGACCACCACCTGCATTACAGATCTTAAAGAATCTTCTCTCTGTGGTATCTTTTTCCACCTCTCCAAAGTCAATTCCATTTTCAAGTATATCCACTCCGTTCAAATCTACAACCGATATTTTTGGCGGGACATATCCAGCCTTTGAGAAGAGATGAAATGCCAGAAGACCGTCCTCATCCTTATTCCCATCATTATTTATGTCTTTATCATTAAACTTTACAAGCACATCAAATTTATCATCAGTCGCCTCTTTTGTTGCATCATAATCTACAATCAGTTCAATATATTCTCCACCGGATATATATATCGGGGGACTCAGTTCACCATTACTTATCGGGTCTATCAGGTGTACAGAAAATTTATTTGCATTCTTATCATTGTAATTTAGTGGGTCAATGGAGATACTATTGAGCAATAGAATTCCATACTCTGCATTATTATATATCTTAAACTCCTGAACCTTCTTCTCACCTATCGGGACATTTCCCAAATCAAAATTAATTTCATTCTTATCCCCTGCGGATGGGTATTCTATCTGTGCATTGTTGCTATCTATATAAATCACTTTTACATCTGGAGCATCTTTATAAGAATTGAAGAGTAATACCCTCAAAAGTGGCATATTGGGGTCATCCGAACTAATTAAAAGATACCCCTGGTCCCTATCTGCATCATCCTGAACACAGCTTATGGTAATCTCAAACAATTCACCCGGATTAAGCGGTGTATTATTTGCAAAGGTGGTACTATATGAAAAGACATTCTTATTCTCACCCTGCTCCAGAGAGATAGAGAAAACCTTTACGACATAGTCACCGACATTTTTAATTACAAGACTCTTCTCTCCCTTCTCCCCATATCTCAGGGCACCAAAGTCAACCTGCTCTGGCTCTGCCTTAATCGCCGCCTTCTTTATCTCATTGTCTGGATATGTGGTATCTAAAAGTTCTGGCACATCGCTTATTGTATCAGTTTCCGCATCCATAATTAATACACACCTTCCTTCAACACATTCCTCATCTGGATTACAGTCGCTCTTATTTCTACATAGTTTATTATTCTTCTTTACACATCTGTGGTTTACACATTCCTCATCTTTATTGCACTGTGCAGAGTTCTTACAATACCTCAATATATCTGCTACCTCGCTGTCTCCACCAATTGAACTAATAGGTGTATCACCACAATGTGAGAAGAAGTAGGCAAGAATACTCATAATGAAAAGGATAGATACATATTTTATTGACTTTTTCATATCCGCCTCCTCTCAAGGATTATTATACCATAATTCAAACATAAAACCTAATATTAATTATACTTTGTAATATGGCTATAAAATGTGATGTAATTTCTATGTGGGATGTGGAAGAGAACTTTGTGTTATTCAGGTTTTTATAAAATCCACATCTTTCCAAAATAAAATTTTAAAAAGATATTGAATTTTTAAGATGAGGCTTTCTATAAATATGTTTCGTATAAGTTTTAGGCAAACTCTACAATTTTCTAAGAATTATGTTTTAAAAGGCATTGGATGAAATGAAAGATGATAAAGGAGCAAATAGATTTAGTTGTTGGGAGCAATTTGTAATAATAGATTTCTAACTGGGTTTATCATACAAGAGTTTTTTAGAATGTCTCAATAAACCCTTTGAGACCTTAATTATTGTGCCTGATAAAGAGCATTAAAATTGAAGGGTATATTAGTCGGAGGACATTTCGGAGGGCATTATAATTGATATTGCATTGAAAAAAATTTGTAACCTGATTTTAAATATAGATTTTCCCATCCAGAATCCTCATTTTACAAATAGTTAACTCCTCAAAGCAGAGATTATTTTGGACAGAATTGATATGGTATAGGATTTATTTCTTTATTAACCCCTTATTTAAGGTTGAGAAATCAGAGGCAGAGGTCAAATAGCAGATTACTGATGATAATCTCCGGTGGAAGGCTTAATGTTCTGAGCATCAGATCAAATCTGGACATAAACTCCATTGATCTTAAGAGCTTTTCCTTATCAAAGTTTCTTGCCTGCGGGATAAATTCTGTCTCCACCACCTTAAGGGGGATACCGAGCTCTTCTGCTATAGCCTTTGAGCCCATCCTCCTCTCTATCATTGATTTTGTTTTATACAGTTGCTCCAGCATCCTCATTATAGGGGCTACCAGCTGGATGAGATTCTCACGAGAATTTCCTGATATATCAAGTATCCTTAATGCCTCATCAATCCTCTTATTGGCTATAGCATTGGTAAAATCATAGACTGTAAAGCCTCTAAAGTTGAAGATGAATTTTTTTATATCTAAGAGTGTTATCCTCTTCTTCTCCGGCTCATACATTACCAGCTGTGAAAGGACATTAAATATTACATCCTGCTGATTACCGAGCTCCTGCACCAGATAGCCAAAACCATCCGTATCCAGTGACATATTATATTGTTTTAGATAACCCTGAACCTTCTTATTAAGGTCTATATCAGTAAGTGGATTGAACTTATAAATTGCCTTTCTCTTTGTCAACTCCTTCAAAAACTCCAATATATTTTTTCCACGGGAAGGAAGCCCTTCATCATAAAATATCATTATAAGAACTGTTCCCTTAAAAACATCATATTTTAATGCCTTTATCAAATCAGAGTAATCATCCTCTCTTAATTTCTCTGCCTCCCTTACAATCAGGAGTTTATTCCCACCCAGAAATGGAGGAGTAATAAAACTCTGATATATCTTAACTCCACTCCCATCTTCACAATATATTACCTCGTAATTAAAATCATTTGTCTTATCTCCCAGAAGGGTCTTTTTGATATAGTCAACAGCATTCTCCATCCTCATCTTCTCTTCACCAAAGAATACCATTATCGGTTTATAATTTTTGTTCTTTATCTCTTCAAGCAGTTTCTCTGGCGAAGAGAAGGTATCAGATTTCTTTGAAAATCTCTTATACTCCTTAAATCCCAAGTGAGAGCTCCCTTACAAACCTATCTGCAATTTTATCCAGAACTTTTGTGATTGCAACTCTCTTATTTGCCTCTGTCGTCGCTGGAGAATCGGCTGAAAAATAGATAAAATTCTCGGTGTAAGCAAATCTCTTTATACTCTTAATGGAGTCGGCATCAATCAAATCTATTTCAGTGGTTATGCTATATTCATATTCGTATATGTAAGCCACATTTATTCCCTGTCTATATGAAAGAGGTGTATTGGTAACATTCTTTATTACTACATTTATTTCGTATTCGGTCCTATCTTCTCTATCATATAGCCTTACTCCGGACAAAAGAAATCTTTTACTCAACCGTTTAATAAGTTCCAGTTCAATCCCGTACTCTTTTGTAAAATTCTTTGCTGTATTCAATCTAATTCTCTTCTCTTTAAGTGCACCCTTGAGACCAGACGATAAACTATATCCACAACTGCAAATATTTGACAGCACACACAACAATAAAATATATTTCAAAAAATCACTTCTCAATCTACTCAAATTACCTTACCACTATATTTATCAGTTTATCTTTTACATAAATCGTCTTAACTATCTGTTTATTCTCAATAAATTTTTGCGTCCTTTCATCTTTTAATGCAGCCTCCCTGACGGCTGCCTCAGCGGTGCCCCTCATTACTTCAATCTGTGACCTGAGCCTCCCGTTTACCTGAATTACAACTGTGACCATATCATCTACAGTATATTTATCGTCATAAACAGGGAATGCAATTCTGGATATATCTTCATCACTAAAGATATTTGTAAACAGTTCGGAGGCGAGGTGTGGTGCAAAAGGATAGAGGATGAGGAGTTGATTCCTTATTAAAAAAGAGAGCAGTGGAATCTGACTCTCCTTCCTCTCTTCAAGATTCCACTTAAATGACGAGACAGCATTATAGAGCTCCATCATAGCGGCGATAGCGGTATTAAACTGCCACTTCTGTTCAATGTCAAATAGTACCTTCTTGATTGTCTTATGAATCAGCCTGAATACCTCTGCCTCCTCTTTATTCAATTTATTATACTCCACTTTGTTATATGCACCTTTTAATAACGGAAAGTATGGGGAGAAGGAATTTACATAATTGTACATTCTATTCAAAAATCTGTAGGAACCTTCAATCCCCTGATCGCTCCATTCCAGATCCTTCTCGGGCGGTGCAGCAAAGAGTGAAAATAATCTCGCAGAATCAGCCCCATATTTTGCGACCATATCATCTGGAGATACTACATTCCCTTTGGATTTGCTCATCTTAAATCCATCTTTATATACAATCCCCTGTGTGAGGAGCCTTATTGCCGGCTCATCAATTGAGAGCAATCCAATATCCCTCATCGCCTTTGTGAAAAATCTAAAATACAACAGATGTAAAACTGCATGTTCCGGTCCACCAATATATATATCTACCGGCAACCAGTAATCTGCCCACTCCTTCTCAAACGGCACCCTATCGTTATGGGGTGAGAGATATCTTGCAAAATACCAGCTGGAGTCCACAAAGGTATCCATGGTCTCAACCTCTCTTCTGGCTTCACCACTACATCTCGGACATTTTGTGTTTACAAACTCGGCAACCCTTGAGAGAGGTGCCTCATCTTTCCCTGTAAGTGTGATATTGTCCGGGAGCAAGACGGGCAGTTCCTCTTCCGGGACAGTTACCTCGCCGCACCTATCGCAATAAATTATCGGAATAGGTGTACCCCAGTACCTCTGTCTGGAGAAACCCCAATCTCTCAGGTGATATGTAACCGCTTTTGAGCCAATCCCCCGCTCTTCAAGATATTCGTTGAGTCTCTTCTTCCCCTCTTCGCTTGGAAGCCCGGAGAATTCACCCGAATTTATCATAATGCCATAATCTTCAAATGCCTTTTCAAGTTTATCTCCATCGGGGATATCTCCATCTACCGGTTTAATGACCGTCTTAATGGGCAGGTTATATTTCTTTGCAAACAAGAAATCTCTCTGGTCGTGTGCTGGAACGCTCATAACTGCACCGGTGCCGTAGTCGGGAAGAACAAAATTTGCTATAAAGACCGGGATCTGTCTCTTTGTTAATGGATTGACCACATATGCCCCTGTAAAGACCCCCTCCTTCTCACTGTTGACATTTGTCCTCTCAATCTTATCGGTCCTCTTCATCCTATCAATAAATGCCATTACCTCTGATCTTCTATCATCTCTAACTATCTTTTCAACTATTGGATGCTCAGGCGCAAGCACCAGATATGTAGCGCCAAATATTGTATCTATCCTTGTTGTGAATACCGTTATCTTCTCTTTATTCCCTCCCCTCATCATTTGAACACCAGAAGGTCTTGAACACTCACTACAGCCAATACCATCAGCCAGTTCAAAGTCAATGTAAGTCCCTTCTGATCTCCCGATCCAGTTCCTCTGCATAGTTATTATTCTCTCTGGCCAGCCTTTCAGTTTATCAAGGTCTCTTAATAGCTCCTCGGCGTATTTTGTAATTTTGAATGCCCACTCCATAACCTCCTTTTGAGTAACTATTGTGTCGCAACGCCAGCACCTCTGCTCAATGACCTGCTCATTTGCAAGAACGGTCTTACAGGAGGGGCAATAATTTACAAGCGACCTCTTCTTATATACGAGTCCATTTTCATAAAATTTTATAAACAGATATTGATTCCATTTATAATACTCTGGCCTGTATGTGGCTATCTCCCTCTCCCAATCATAAGAGAGCCCTAACATCTTCATCTGTCTCTTTACATTCTCAATATTCTTAGGTGTCCTTATCTGGGGCATAATTCCTTCTTTGATAGCAGCATTCTCCGCGGGCAGTCCAAGCGAGTCCCATCCCATCGGGTGCATCACATTGTAGCCCAGCATCCTATAAAACCTTGCAAGCAGATCGCCAATCACATAACATCTCACATGTCCCATATGTAAATTGCCTGAAGGATAGGGGAACATCTCAAGAATATACATCTTCTTAAGACCTTTATCATTTATTGCTCTGAACGAACCTCTCTCCTCCCATATTCTCTGCCACTTTTGTTCAATCTCTATTGCTCTATATTCTTCCATCTCTTAACTCCTTATAAATCGTAATAAGCAAATTAAAAAGCCGAATCTTATTATCACTTAAAAGATGAGATTTCAACTCTAATACAGAGACTTTTTCAACTTAAGAAGAAACTAAACAATGCATATCCCACAAAATTGGAATGTCAGGGATGTGAATAATTATTTATTTGCAAATCCAAAATTTTTATATTAATAGTGGTTACAGCATAAATATTAAAGAGAAGGGCATAATGGCTAAACCGATATTTTTGATAGAAGATGACATAGACCATGCGGAGCTAATCACCACCTTCTTAAAGGTCGGTGGTATAGAAGATGAGATTCTCTGGTTTAAGGATGCAGAGAGCACCATTGAAAAAATCAAGGAAATAATTTCCAATCGGCTGGATGTCCCAGAAATTATAATAATTGATTTGAAGCTTCCGAGGATGGATGGTTTTCAATTGATTTCATATATAAGAAATATTGACATACTCTCAAAAGTACCTATTATTGTAATATCGTCTTCTTCACAGCCCTCGGACATTACAAAGGCATTTGAATCCGGGGCAGAGGAGTTTATAAACAAATTGGCAGAGATAGATTCACTTGCTATGAAGGTTAAAAGGTTGATAAAATGATGGAGTTATTGACAGACACCAACGGGTTGGTCTTGTTCTTAGTGGCTCTGGCTCATCTAATTTACCTCTTCTTTTCAGGTAGCAAATCAATTATGAGGTATATTGATATAGTGGCTTTACTTTTTGGCATAGCCCTCTGGCAATACCCCGAAAAGATTCATGCAATAATAAAAGTAATTTTCAACAAGTATTAAGAGATAATGTCTACCCTCATAGTCATTTCAAATATACTAAATTAAATGAAGTTTTCCCTTAATGTTTGAAAATTTCAATTTTTGTGATATAAGAATCCTGCTATGAAGAAAGATATCATTGCAATGGTGCTTGCTGGCGGCAGAGTGAATGAACTCTCCGTTCTGACTGCAAAGAGACCAAAGGCATCGCTACCAATCTGGGGTATGTATAGAATAATAGATTTTGCCCTTTCAAATCTAATGAACAGTGGTATTGATATTGTAGGAGTACTATCTCAATACAAACCTTACTCACTGATCAGTCATATCCAGAGCGGCTCTCACTGGGACTTTATTGGGAGGGGGAGAGAAGTCAGAATCCTCAGCCCATTCAAGGGAAATTCAGATTCAGACTGGTACAAAGGGACGGCGGATGCGATATACCAGAACCTGAATTTTATTGAGCATTATGAATGCGAGGATGTGCTTATTCTCTCTGGGGACCATATCTATTCAATGGATTATAGAAAGGTACTTAAATTCCATAAAGAGAAGAAGGCTGACCTCACGATAGTATTCAAGAAGGTACCAATAGAAGAGGCTCACCGATTCGGAATTGCAAAAATAGATGACTCAAATAGGGTGATAAACTACACAGAGAAACCTCAAAATCCAGAGTCTGACCTTGCATCTCTAACGATTTATATTTTCAAAAGAGATATACTCAAAGAACTGGTAACCTATAATGCACACTATGGGAAATCATATCAGATATACAGTGAGGTAATCCCATATATGCTTGAGAAAAATTACAGAGTATATGGATATATATTTGAAGGTTACTGGCAGTATGCCCGTACAATTGAGGAATATTACAATACAAACTTTGATATTCTCAATAGAGACAGTCTCACGATACTTGAGAGTATGAATATCAGAACCAATCTGAACTACTTTGAATACTCAGATCTGCCACCTACATTTACCTCAAATGGTTCAAAGGTAATAAATTCTATAATCTCTCCGGGTGTGAAGGTATATGGAGAGATTAAAAATTCTATTATCTCGCCTGGTGTTATTATAGAAAAAGGTGCAATTGTAAAAGATAGTATAATATTTAGCTCAACATATATCGGCAAAGGGAGTATTGTAACAAATTCTATTCTGGATAAAAATATTTATATAGGAGCAGAATCAAAGATTGGAGAAGAGAGAACATCTGAGAAGATTCCTATTACAATTATTGGGAAGGGGTCCAGAATTCCGGCACAGACCGAGATAAAGGGAGGCTGTATTATAAGTCCGGATTTAAAAGAGGAAGATTTCACCTCAAGGGTCATAGAGAGAGGGAGTGAATTTAGAGGTAAGTCGGTATGAGAAATTCAAGAGATACCCTTGTAATGTTACTCGCTGGAGGAGTTGGCTCCAGACTCAACATACTTGCAACCAAGAGGGCTAAACCCGCAGTCCCATTTGGCGGGATGTATAGAATCATAGACTTTACTTTGAGCAATATTATGCACTCGGATCTGGAGATGGTAGGAGTTCTTACCCAATATAAACCGCTCTCATTGATGGACCATATTGGAAATGGTGAACACTGGAATCTATACGGCAGAAAGAGGGGAATAAAGATATTGCCACCTCACACTGGAGAGGCAGATTCAGACTGGTATAAAGGGACAGCCGATGCAGTATACCAGAATATTCCATTTATGGAAAATTATAAGCCCGAGAAGGTGCTCATCTTATCAGGAGACCACATTTACAAAATGGATTACGAGGCGATGCTTGCATTCCACGAAAAGAAGGAGGCGGACCTTACAATCGCCGCAATGCCAGTCCCAATTGAAGAGGCGCATAGATTCGGGGTTATGATAATCAACGAGGCAGATGAGATTATAGAATTTCAGGAGAAGGTCAAAAATCCAAAATCCAATCTTGCATCTATGGGAATATATATATTCAACTACAGGACCCTATGTGAGGAGCTCAGAAATATCGTTGGAACAAAGAAGGGGTTTGATTTTGGAAAGGATATAATACCTTCAATGCTCGGCAGATATAAACTTCTCTGTTTTAAGTTTAATGATTACTGGAGAGATGTAGGGACACTGGACTCATATCACAGCGCCAATATGGACTGTCTGAATCCAGAGTCTGGACTGGACCTATATAATTGGAGGCTATGCACAAATCCAAATGAGGAGAGGATTGGTGATAAACCTCCTTCACTATTTGGCGAATATTCCATCGCTGAAAATTCGCTCATATCCCGTGGTTGCAGGATTGAAGGAGAGGTAACAAATTCAGTGCTATCTCCGGGAGTAAAGATATTAAAAGGCGCAAAGGTGAGCAATTCTGTAATCTTCTCAAATGTGGTGATTGAGTCTGGAAGCACAATAGATTATTGCATAATTGATAAGAATGTCCAGATTGGAACTGACTGTCACATCGGCGAAGGCGAAAATATACCAAACAGACAATTTCCACTTCATCTCTCCTGTGGGTTAACTGTAATCGGAAAGAATGCCATAATCCCGGATGAAAGCAGAATTGGGAAGAATTGTATCATATATCCGGAGGTAATACTTAATAGTAATCAGACCGGTGGCCGAATAAATTCTGGAGAGACAGTGATTTTTGCTTGACTTAGTTGCATAATAATAAGTATTATGAACCTGCTATGTTTTACATAAGGAGTTATATATGAAAAAGTTCTTCTTGCTCAATATCCTATCTTTAGTATTCATTTTATATACCTGCGGACACGATAGGACAAACCCCTGCGACCCAAAGAGCGACAACTACAACTTTGATTGGTCCACATTTCAGAAATATTCCGATATGGCTTGGGTAAAAATCCCGAGAGGAAATACCTGTGGTTATCTGATAGATAAGTTTGAAAACTCCCTCTCAGATGCATCAAGTGAATCTCCGGGTATAGACCAGAACAAGGCCCCCAAATCTGTTGCAAGCCTGATGCCAACTGGATGTATCACTTTTGAAAAGGCGAAAGAACTCTGTAAAAAGGCAGATAAGAGAATATGCAAGAAGAGTGAATGGCTCAATGCCTGCAAAGGGGGATTCTATGATGACCCGACCAGTAAAAAACTAAAGAATGATGAAATATACGGCGTCTATGCTATAGAATATCAATTCCCATATACAAAGGCATCTCTTGAAGAGATAAGACCTATAACTGACAAATATATCCCCGGGGTCTGCAACGACCTGAGTTACGCAAAGAAGAAGAATCTCTACAATCCATCCGATACAGCATCATATTCCTGTGATAAAAAGGATAAGAGAAAGATAGCAACCACACCAGCAGGTTCACTATACGGCGAAGGAACTACCCCGGGGTGCTGGGTCTCGAGGACATTCAGCATAAGAGGAGAGAACAGTTTTGGTCTACCAGAAGGGACATATTCTTACATTGAAATCTTTGATACAAAGAACACACCCTATGTCGGTATCTTTGATATGTCCGGGAATCTCTACGAATGGGTTGAAGATGATGACGGCAAAGGGGTTGCCATAGGTGGTTCATACAATTCAGATAAAGAGTCACAACTCAGATGTGACGAGTCCTCAATAGATAAGACCAGAGACCCATCAAAGGCATACCCGGATGTAGGATTCAGATGCTGTAGAGATATTGATATGTAATAAAGGAGAGAATCAAATATGAAGAGAATATTTCTTTTAGTAACATTTATCCTCTTTTCATTCAATTTACATTCTCAGATAATTCAGGGGGCCACTGGCAATATAAATATTCAATCAGAGCCGAAAGGTGCAGAGGTCTATCTTGACGGTACATTTATGGGGAACACTCCACTTGCCCTTAAAGACATTGACGCTGGTGAACATGTAATAAAGGTTTCAAAGGCGGGATATGTAGATGCAGAGACCACAATTACACTCAACCCTAAAGAGAATAGAAATGTAAAGGTCATCTTAGAAGAGACTCCAGAGACACGTGAGAAGAGACTAAAATACCAGAGTGCACTTGATAGATATGAGGCAAATATGGAAGAATACAGACAGATAAGCAAGCCAAAGAAGATATGGGGATTCTCCCTTTTAGGGGCTGGCATTGCATCTGGAGTGGCAGCAACAGTCTTCTATATAATTGGAATTAAAGATGCCTCAAACTCCTATGATGAATATAAAAACTCCGTCCTTTATAATGATATAAACAATAAATTTAATGGTGTTAAAGATGGCGAATCCCTCGTGACTATGGGACATATATTTACCGGCGCCACGGTCCTGCTTGTTGGGGCAAGCCTATATCAGTTTTTTACTATACCTAAGAAGCCAGTTGAACCCAAACCATTTACATTCAATACTACCCCGAATATCAGTAAAGATTCGTTGGTATTAAATATATCCACCACATTTTGAAAATACTCCATCTCAACTCCATTCATCCTCTGGAAGCAGAACAATAGAGAGAATTTCTATGAAAATATCATTCGGATATTCTGTGATAGGGTTTATATTGGAAGATTGCGTTTGACTTCTGATTAGCATTATGCAATATTTGAAATAGTTTAGAGGTAAATAGATGAAGAAACTCCCTATT
>JBMFOP010000041.1:0-27154 GCA_049969675.1 Myxococcota bacterium
ATCTTCTCCTCTTTTACCCCAACTTTGACCTCTCTCTTCTCCTCTATCTCCTTATTCTCAGATGCCCCCTTCTCAACCAGATTTTCAACCAGACCCGCAACCTCTTTTTTTTCAACTCTATCTTTTACCTCCATTCTCCTCTCAGTCTGTGGCTGGAGACTAACTCTCAAACCCCTTTGCAAATAATAGAATTTGTATCCAAAATATCCACCTGCCATCAGTCCAATAGCGACAAAAATGAAGATAAATTTATATATACCCCTACCCTTAAGCTCCTTCTTCCTCTCTCTATCCTTCCTTCCGAGTAATGAACCCTTTACATAGGATGAGGTTGAGAGTGTTACATTTTCAATCAGTGTATTCTCTATCAGTTGCTCTTTAGGGCTCAGTTCAGTCTTATCTGGAGAGATAACATTACCAACTACCCGCTTTTGCATCGGCTGAGATTCGGGATGTGCCTCTCTCTCTTTTAGCCCACTATTTCTTTCTAAAACGACCTCTCTTAAATCCTTCTTCTGTGGGCTGGGACCCAACTCTGTTTTATTTTCTTCAGGTGCACCCTCTCCTCTTTCAACCTTTGGTGATTCTGCCTTCACTGAATCCGCTATTGTATATTCACCAACATCTGATTTTTGTATAATCTCCTGATTCCTCTTCTCCTCCTTTACAAAGACATTCTCTGCCCACAACTCGGGTGCCGGACTTTTCTTTGGCTCTTCAGATATTGCCTCTTCAACCTTAGCGGCAGCCCCAACCACAGGGTCAGGAAGTGTTGAGATGATTCTACTCTCTCCCTCTGCCCTCTTTGCAAAGATATCATAAATAATGCCATCAAAATAGAGTGCGGATATTATCTTTAGAGTCTCCAGTTCATCAAGCTCCGACATCTCAACAATATCATTTATAGAACGTTCTCTATCTATCAATTTGAGTACTTTATTCACATTGTCGGGAATATCCTTCAATCTCTCTCTCAGGATATTGCTATCCACCTCAAGTCGGGTTGTAAGCGGTGGGAGCTGTTCGGTAAACTTCATATATTCATCAAGCCTGCGCATACCTTCCATAATAATTGCACTATTGGGTCTTATAATCTCTGATTCCACATCAATATCCAGAAAGGACATCTTAAAAATACCCTCATTGAATGTCAGCATCCGATAAACAGCAGGCTCTCCTCTCAGTCTCCCCACATTTGCCTGAACAATCTGGCCGTTCTTGAAGAATATCCTCCCGTCCTGAACCTTCCCCTTTATCTCCAGAATACCACTCTTCTTATTCAATTCTATTGTCTGAATAATATCATAAAGTCCAATGTCGGAAAGGGAGCCGATAAATCCGGCTGTAATTCCCTCTTCTACCCTCTGTTGCTCCTTCTTTTGTAGATGAATCTTTATTCTGGCTATTATCTCCTTAATATATATTGGCTTAATAAGGTAATCATCAATCCCGATCTCAAGGGCCCTTATTCTGGTATTTATCTCTTTATTGGAACTAATAAGTATTACCGGGAGATTTTTAAACTGATCCTTGAGCCCGGCTGCAAATTCAAATGCCTCGGAATCTTTCACAGAATCTATTATTACCAGATCCGGAGCCGCAATCTTAATCTGCTCAATGGCATCTGAATAACTCATTACCGATGCCACCATAAAGCCAGCCTTTCTCAGACTCACCTCAAGTATTCTCAGGGAGTTGTATTCAAGCCCAATAATGAGGATATCCTGTCTTGCCATCTATTAATGGTCTCCTTAAATTGCTAATATAATCCCTCAAAGAACCCTACTTGTCAAGCCCAAGAGTAAATAAAATAATGTCTTTATAATTTATGAAGAGAGACTATATCTTAAATGTCACCCTATTCTTCCCCTCTCTTTTAGAGATATAGAGATTCTCATCTGCCAACCTGATAAGTCTATTCATATCATCATAAGGTTTTTTGATATTTTCAATATAGGCACCCTTTCACATAACGACCGGAAAGACTTCTTAATTTAGATAAAAAACTGCACAAACAAAATAAATCATACATTTGACATAAATGAAAAATACTGATATTTTAATCACACTTTTCACAGGAGGTACTGTAATGGAGAAGTTAGCATCTTTGGTGTTTTGTCTCTCGCTTATGGCAGCATTTATTTATTGTTCTTCTGAGGATTCAAATAGTGGCGGTGATATAGGTGATACAACACTATCAGATGAGGAGATTCCAACAGGACATGCCATTTTCGGGAAAGCCTGCGATACCAATGACTTTTGCAACAAAAATAGACCAGATGGTCCAAATATATGCCTCACAACAGATTTCTTAAGAGTAAACAACATCACCGGTGAGATGCCAAATGGTTATTGCTCCAGACTCAACTGCGATGTAAACAATGCAGACACAGCCTGTGGAACTGGCGCCGTCTGCCTAAGCACCAAACCATTTGATGAGAACTGTCAGGGACTTGGAATCTGTATGCTTCTCTGTAATACTGATGATGACTGCAGAAAATCTGAGGGATATATCTGCCTTGAAAGGAAGGAGATAGACCCAAATCATAAGATATGCATCCACCAGAGCTTCAAAGATTATCCAATAGCCTGCAAACAGTAATATTATTAAATGACATCAAGACATAAATATAAAGGTGGTTATCATTACCACCTATTCTTATTGGTGGTACTCCTCGCAATACTGGCTACAGCCTGTGGTGAATTTGTAAGAGACCATAAATCCACACCTGATGTAGATAAAAATCAAGATGCAGGGTTTGATATTGAGATGGACCAGTCTCAAGATGCACCTACAGATTCGTATGAAGAATTAAAGGATATCAAAGAAGACACTTACATTGATGTCGGGGAAGATATCTTCTACAATACACAGAGCGATACAGTATCAGATGAGATAACCTTTCTGGATACAGATTTTGATGAAAATATTGAACCTGATCCTTCAGATGTAGAGGATTACATAGCAATTGATGATAACAGAGATATCTCATATTATGATGTTATTTATGATGTATATGAAGATACCTCATCATCCTGTGACTGCGATGCCGGGAATAGTTGTGGCAAATGCTACTATCCAGGAACGGATGGACTTACAAATCAGGCTCTAAAAGATAAACTGTATCAGATAATAAAAGACCATACTTCACTTGGATATGATAGCGCAAGAGTAAAGATGTTCTCTGAGATAGACAATAAAGATGGGTGGGTTGAGTGTGTATACACTGGATTTAGGCTTAAGACTTCTGGAGTTCCAGATGCAAATATAATGAACACAGAACATACCTGGCCACAAAGTGCGGGTGCCGGGAGTGAACCTGCAAGGTCTGACCTCTTTCATCTCTTCCCCACAAAATCAGATGCAAATTCAAGACGCGCAAACTATCCATTCGGGACAGTTGTAAATACTGTATGGTCGGAGGGAGGAAGCAAACTCGGGACTGATGCAAATGGAGTTACCGTCTTTGAACCGAGGGATGTGCACAAAGGAAATGTGGCACGTGCAATGTTCTACTTTAGTGTGAGATATAGGCTCCCAATAGATAACAAACAGGAGGCAGAACTAAAAAAGTGGCATACACTTGACCCTGTTGATACGGATGAGATTGAGAGATGCAATAAGATTAGCTCATATCAGCACAATAGAAACCCCTTTGTAGACTGGCCCGACTTTGTAAATCGTATAGAAGATTTTTAAGAGTTGAAAGAGATTCAAAAAAACAATCAATATTTTATTGAATATCAGAAAATAAGAGACGAGACACTGAGGTTTTATAGAACATTCAAAGAAAACTATAGAAATTTTATGTGTCAAAAGGGGTGTACAGACTGCTGTGAGTCATTTTCAATTTTACCAGTTGAGTTCTACTGGATAAGAGAGATGAGAAGAGATGAGAATCCTATTAATCAGGGTAAGAATTCAACAAAATGCAAATTTCTCATAAACGGTCTCTGTCAGATCTACAACCTCAGGCCAATAATGTGCATTACTCAGGGTCTACCCCTCCTTATAGGAGGAGAAGAAGGACAATCAAAAGAAATTATCATATGCCGGAAGAATAAGAATATAATCCCCAAAAACAGAAACAACAGATATAAGTTGTTTGAATACGATATCCTTATAGGTAAAATGATAGTCCTGAATGAGCTTTTCTGCCAAGAATTCAGAATCAATACAGAAAGGATAGATATTGGAGATATTGGATTTTTATAACACTGTTCTTAGATTCCGCAGGAGCCGCCACCACAACCACAGGATGGGGATGACCCACCCTCAGAACCAGAAAATTCAGTGCCTGAGCTAGAAGAACCAAATGCACTGTAAGAAGACATTACCCTCTTAAATTTGCGGGAGCCACAATATTCACACTTTATATTTTCTGTATCGTGGAGGTTTCTCACCAGATATTCAAATATTCTATTGCATTCTTCACACTTATATTCATATATCGGCATAATGCCCTCCTTATTATCAATTGGAAATTATATGTTTATCAAGCATCTTCTTCAGGACATGCTTTGGAACAGCGCCGATTATCTGATCTACGGGTTTTCCATCCTTAAATAACATAATGGTAGGAATACTTCTTATACCGTACCTATATGCGGTCTGCTCATTTTCATCCACATTTAATTTGCCTACCTTAATTCTGCCCCGATATTCATCTGCCAGCTCCTCAATAACCGGTCCTACAAGTCTGCAGGGACCGCACCACGGTGCCCAGAAGTCCACAAGGACTGGCTCATTACTCTTTAATACAAGTGTTGTAAAATTCTGGTCAGTAACTTCAAAATGGTTATTTCCTGACATATACACACCTCCTTCGTTGGTTTAGATGAATAGGGCATAAAAAAGGTTTCAAAAAATATTTGACAAAAATAATATTATTGGTAATATGTTATAAGTTTACTCTTAAAGGAGGAGTATCATGAAGAAGGCATTATTGATTCTTTTGGCGTTTGGACTTCTTACACTCTTTGCGGTTGTAGCAGGTGCACAGGAACAGGCTGCACCAGCACAGCCTGCACAGCAGGAGGTAAAGAAGGAGGAGGCAAAACCGGCAGAGGCTCAGCCTGCAGCAACAGAGGAGAAGAAGGAAGAGAAGAAAGAGGCTAAGGAAGAGAAGAAGGAAGAGAAGAAAGAGAAGAAGGCAAAGAAGGAGAAGAAGGAAGGCGGAGAAGAGAAGAAGGAAGGGAAGAAAGAGAAGAAGACAAAGAAGGAGAAGAAGGAAGGAGAAGAGAAGAAGGCTGAATAAACTCTTCCATCAAGATTTTAATCAAAAGGCGTCGTCTCTGACGCCTTTTTTATTTTAAACATTTTATTATTCTATCAACTCAAATGCGCCTTCAAGATATTCAATAGAGTAATCAGTATTCCCAACAAATACAACAGATGCCACATCAAATCTAAATGAGTATTTATTATAATAATCTGGATTTTGGGAGATAAAGTACTTTGCCGTTTTACTGACCTTTCTCTGCTTACGGTATGTCACAGTCTCATAAGGCTCTCCATAACTGGAATCACTTCGAGAACGAACCTCTACAAAACAGATATATTCCCCCTTTGCCGCCACAATATCTATCTCCCCTACCGGACATCTATAATTTCTCTCAATAATCTTATAACCCATACCCAGAAGATATTTCACAACCAGTTCCTCCGCATACCCACCTGAATATCCCTTTTCAAATCTATTCTTCATCCAAAAAGCCTGAAACTCTTTCTATGAATCTCACAGAGCCCAAATCTCTTTATCGCCTCGTAATGAAGTCTTGTCCCATATCCTTTATGTATGGCGAAACCATATTGAGGGTATCTTCTATCCAATCTTCTCATTAAATCATCCCTATATACCTTTGCAACTATAGATGCAGCACCAATGTTCTCAGAGATGATGTCCCCCTTTATGATTGCCCTGCATTCTACTGGAAGGCTGAGAGAATCTCTGCCGTCCACAAGCACAAGATCTATCTTAACATCAGTCTTTTTCATCAGGTTCAATACAGCCCTTTTCATTGCAAATAGAGTTGCCCTTCTTATATTGATTCTATCAATTATCAGATTTGAGACTTTGCTGATTGAATAGGCTATTGCCTTAGCCTTTATCTGCTCTGCGAGTTCTAATCTCTCTTTCTCAGTAAGCCTCTTGGAATCGGTAATCCCTGAGATATTGTGATTTTGAGGAAGTAAAAGTGCGCAGACAACCACAGGACCAGCGAGAGGTCCTCGCCCTACCTCATCTACACCCGCAATAAAATTAAACCCCTCCCTCCTCAGAGCATCTTCAATTTTCTCAAATCTTTCAGAATCAGAAAACAAGAGAGGACCTCATCTCTCCTCTTCTATTCTGGCTGCCTTTCCTTTGAGCTCCTTCAGGTAGTAGAGACGGGACCTTCTAACCTTACCTCTTGTGACAATCTCAATCTTCTCAATAGTCGGTGCATTGATAAAGAAGATCTTCTCAACTCCAACACCATATGAAATCTTCCTGACCGTAATTGAACTCCTGTTGCTTGCCCTCTTACGCCTGATGACCACGCCTTCAAATACCTGCACCCTCTCCTTGTCACCTTCATAAATCTTCTGGTAAACCCTTACGGTATCGCCCGGCCTTATATCGGGGATATCTTCTCTAACCTGTCTCTTTTCAATCAGATTCATTACTGTCTTCATAACTCGCCTCCAATTGCGATATAATTTTTTTATCTTCATCAGTCAAGGAAAATTTTTCAAATAAATCCGCTCTTCTCTTCTTTGTCCTTATTATTGACTGATATCGTCTCCACTTTCTGATCTCATCATGATTGCCGGAGAACAATATATCAGGGACCTTAAACCCCATAAAGTCCCTTGGCCTTGTATATTGGGGATATTCTAACAGATTCTCACTAAAAGACTCCTCTTTGATGGACTGTGGATTCCCCACCACATCTGGCATAAGCCTCACAATTGAGTCAATTATAGCACATGCCGCTATCTCGCCACCTGAGAGGACAAAATCCCCAATAGAGATCTCCTCATCTATAAAATATCCAATCCTTTCATCAACACCTTCATACCTTCC
This sequence comes from Myxococcota bacterium, assembly GCA_049969675.1. GTDB lineage: Bacteria > Myxococcota > SpSt-1050 > SpSt-1050 > SpSt-1050 > SpSt-1050. Next base: position 7,071 of record JBMFOP010000041.1, read on the forward strand.
ACAAATAAACAAAATATTATCCTTCCTAAGAAATTCCTTTGCCTTATCCTGTGAATAGACATTTCCTGAACAGGAGAGTAGAACTCTATGGGCTTTATGTTCAGGGTCTTCTTTATTAAGTGCCTTAAATATAGGTTCAATAAGCATTACCATACCCGCACCACCGCCAAAAGGTCTATCATCCACTGTTTTATGAGGGTCCTGAGTAAAATCTCTGAGGTTTATTCTATTTAGCTCAAACTTTCCATCTTTTAATGCCTGTCCTACAACTCCATAATTGAGTGCATCAAATATATCAGGGAATATTGTAATAACGGATATCTTCATTCAATCAGACCTTCAATGAGCCTAATAATTATCTGTCCCTTCACTGTATCAATCTTTCTGATGAATTCATCTACATATGGAATCAGTACCTCAGAACCATTTATATGCCTTACAACCATAATATCCTGTGCACCGTTATTAATAAAATCCTCAACTATACCAATCTCTCTGCCATCCTCATCAAATACAAAGTAGCCTATTAGAAGAGAGAGATATACCAATCCATCTGGTAGAGGAGGGAGCATATCTGGAGTAATAAGGAGCCTCTTCCCCTTTAAGCCCTCTGCCTCCCTCCTTATAACTACCCCCTCAAGATTTACAATACAGAATCTCGGCTCAATTCTCCTGACCTTGAGAATCCTTAAGATCCTACTTTCCTTTTCATCACCCACATATATCCTGTCAACCTTGCAAAGAACCGGGTCATCTGTATTGTACAGACAGACCTTTACAGCGCCCTTTAACCCATGCGCCGATATTATTTCACCAATAGGAATCAGTCTCATCTAATAATAAAAAAGCCGGTGAAATTTTACTTCCACCGGCCATAGACATTGGTGGGAATTATTAATTCTCTATAATCTCAAGGACCGAACGCTTCTTCATCTTGGTTGATGCAGCGCTCAGAATGGTCCTCATTGCGCGGGCGGTCCTGCCCTGTTTGCCGATTACTTTGCCGAGGTCTTCTTTGGCGACCTTCAGTTCAATTACAGAAGTCTGCTCTCCCTCCACCTCTTTGACTTCTACGGCCTCTGGTTTGTCAACAAGTGACTTTGCAATAAATTCAATCAATTGCTTCATCTTCTACCTCCACTTTTGATGGTTGATTGATACCAAAAACTGGTAAACAAATTCCACAAATAACTCCAAAATCTGATATTATGCAGGCATATTAGCCTTCCGCACTACCTTAATAAGGCTCTTCACCGTATCCGTCGGCTTTGCGCCCTTCTTTATCCAGCTATCATACTTATTCAAGTCTACCTTGATGTTATCCTTCTCAGCCCTCGGATTGTAAAAGCCAATCTGCTCAATATGGTTGCTCAGATTGATATTTTCAGAATTAGTTACAATAATCCTGTAGCTCGGTTGCTTCTTGGAACCTATCCTTGCAAGTCTGATTCTAACTGCCATAGTAAAAACTACTCCTTTCCTAAAAAAGAGACTACTCTTATAACATAAAAGAAATAGTTTTGCAACAGGAATTTATCCATAACCATAATCAGAGGTCTTTACAGGGAGTGCCACCAGATATATTGGAGATAATCCAGTTTGAACTATCAAAGAGAATAGATTTATTTACTCTAACTATAGATGTCCCTTCCTTTGAGGCAACCAGTTTAGAATTGAAGACATCCATCAAAACACCGTTATAAAAAAGGCATAATGTCTCAGGAGAATTATTTCTCAGGTCTCTATTAATGATCTTATCGGCACCAGACATAAGCAGGCATTGAGGATTATTGCCATAAAAGGTTGAGTTATTTGAAACAATCAGTCCTATCTCATTTGGGGACAGAATATCCTTTGAGAATTTATTCATCTGCACATTATTTCCGTTACAATCCCCGATAGAAATCAGATTTGTTTTGATATTTGTCCTCCCAATATTAATAATCTCAATAAACTCGGATGCAGAATCAACTCCAACCGGATTCGGAAGAATCTCGTTAATAATGACTGACTCCTCGTTCTGTGAAACCTCTCTGGTCCTATATCTCAAAACATCAGAGGACTGATTAAAGACATCAATACAATATACATTGACGAAATATTCCTTGTATGCATCCTGGATATGAATAATATATTCAAATCGCTGACCAAAACTATATGATGAATACGAAAATCCCTCATCCAGATCCTCCTTGTAGATAAAATCTACAAAGAGCATGCAGGGGACACTGGAATCTACCTCAACAAATAGATTATCCTTTATCTGGAAAAAATTTATAATCTTTAATTCCGGCCTCTGGCTCTCATAAGGTTCTATAAAATTTATAGATATATCGGTCTTCTCCCCGTTAACAAAGAGTGTCATATCTTCCGGGCCCTCAATATCATCTGAGATTGTACATAAATATCTATTCTTCTGTTTTTGAGTTACACAGGTAAGTCTTAACTTCTGGATCATCCCTACAAGATAGACTGAGGCTTCATTGAGATTATACTTTTTGGAAACAAATTCAAGATATTTTGTATTTGAATAGACTGTGGTCATTGAAGGGTAGTATAACAGAAGTGGAGGGGCATCTGGAGTCTTTATTCTGCCAATAACTGTATCCTGAGGATACGAATTGCCATAATTATCCTTTAATATACTGGTTGCCACAATTGAATATTCCGATTCGTAGTCCAATCTATCAATTGGGGAAAAACTGATAACACCATCTGATATTTTTGTAATACCCATAATCTTTTTACCATCATCTGATATAAGATACAGGCAGTTCTCATACTCACAATAGACATCTTCATCAAATTCGAGCCTAATCTCAATATCTCCATTTCTCTCAATTGTGTTAGAACCTTTTAATTGTGGTGGGAAGATATCCCTCATATAAATACTATTCTGCATATCTGGAGTAGAACCCTGAGGGGCGATCGAATAACCCCAATTTCTCTCGTTGGATGAAATATGTGGATTGATCCTCTCAAAAGATACCCCTTTCTTTGTCTTTAAAAATGGTCTGAACTCATTTAATATCATACCCCGCTCATCCAACAACTGGATGCTCCTTAAAGAGGTATTTGAAAGTCCATTCTTCCCGAATTTACCATCTACATATATCAATGGTTCAGTGGTAAATTCCTTCACATCACTTAAAATAATCCTCTGTGACATAGCAGCCAATCTAAATGAGCCATTACGGAATAATAGCCTCTGGGGTCTATTTTCATCAACTTTTATAAAATAACCTCTTAGATCAACCTCTGAATCTGAACAATTGAAGAGCTCAATAAACTCCTTACCGAATCTATCATCCGGGTAGTTCAAGACCTCATTGATGACCAGACAGGGGTTGAGATTCTTCTTCCCCTTAATAAAATAGGTTTCGTTAGAGAGATAATTCCCTCCATAATAGTAGGAAAGCAACAAATTGTCTGTTGAGAGTATACTCCCCTTTAGTAGCAACTTATAGTTTTTCTCGGGTTCAATATTCTCTGCATAGATAGTAAGGATATCTCCTTCTTCGTTAAATGAATATGCAGATATTGGGTAGAGACAGTTTTCACACAAAGAATCAACAATCTGGACATTGGAATCTGAGAATTTTTCTCTATTGAGTGGTCTGGTGAAATGGATATCTACTTTGATTGTGTCTTCAAACTCGCCAGATTGTGGAACGAGGTCACTTACAAAAAATTCCATCTCATCCGAGGAGTTGAGACAGGAGAATAATAGGGAGATGAATGAAAGAATTAGAAAGAATTTCATAATTAATCCTCCTTTTTATGAATTGTCTTGAATTTATGACAGGTAAGTATATCTATCTTTGCGTTCAGGAGATGATACTCCCGCTCAAGAGACTCTCTCTCCAAATTATCTTTTGCATCTTCAAGCCTCTTTATAATATCTTTTAATCTATAATAGGTCTCAGATAGCACCTCCGAGAGAGAAATATACTTTTCAAGGCTCGATTGATACTCTCTTTTGATATTCAGCTCCTCCTTTGAGAAGAGCAGTTCATCAAATGACCAGATGAGAGTCGCCTCAACCACCCAGCCATTCTTGAAATTTGTCAATAGATATGGGGAGCTCTCAGCGAGTTTATTTGTCTCAATGTCATTCTCTTCAAACCTGCCGCCTATCTTAAATTGAGGGAGTAAAGCCTTTAATTTTGAATCTTGAATCTTCTCTTTTGTCCTATCTGGATTGAACATTATGCATTCATCCATAGCCTTCATCAACTTCCCCAATTCTACTGGTTCTTTGAAACTTACATCCTCTGCTACGATAAGAATCATAAATAAGGTCTCTATCATCCACTCCTCCTGATGAGCCCGAAGGCGATGTTTGACTATTTGTATCAAGTTTCATACCAGTTTAATGATAGATAGATAGAGGAGGTCAAATTAATAAAGATTTTATTTTATATGATTGGACCTGACGATTTAGTTGCAATTGTGTAATTATAACCTGCACTTTTATAACACTTTATAGTTGGTCATTTAATAGCATTTATTTTCTTTACTCCGGGCTAGTTTTTTGGCCAGTTAGAATTCAATTTTAACTGAGGTAAGTTTAATATGTATTAAGAATCTGGATATCTATATTATCTACCTTACTTACTTCAATTAACACATTTTAAATACTCCATCATTCCAGATGTGGGTCGGTACATATTCTTATGTTTCAGAGAATTGGGTTCGCATCTTGATTATCTTCTCTACCATCCTCTTCCCTTCTCTCCACCATCCCTTCGCCCTCCCGTCTCTCTCAAGCCTATCAAGTAATCTCAGAGTAGTCTCGTCCAGAGGTGATGGATTCTCATAGTACATCTGTGTCCCGGCAAGAGGTAAGAAGTAGTGGATATGTAGTCTGGAAGGAAATCTCTTATTTAAATCCCTGAACCTGTTTAATGTATGGTGTCGCTCCTCTGGACTCTCATCTGGAAATCCTATTATAATATCCACAATAGAATAAAACCCGTATCTGTGAGCAGATTCCATTGTGCTCTCTATATCCAGTGATGTATGACCACGTCTAATCTTCTTTAATCTCTCGTCCACAAAACTTTGAGCACCGATGACTATCTTTCTATTCTTTGTGTACTTTGAAAGTACTCTGAAATACTCATCCGTATCTCTATGGGGTCTTATCTCGGATGGGAACTGCCCGTATTCAATGATTTCTATACCTTTTGAAGATAGATACTCAAAGAGCTGCAACATATTTTCTGGACTACGTTCATCCTTTACAAATCTTATGTCAAAGGCATCAGGTGAGACAAATGAGAATCTTTTGAATCCTAAAGAGAGAAAATCAGTGATATACTCATCAATCGCTTCTCTTGATTTGTATATCTGCTTATTGAGTCTTGTGCAACTCTGACAATAACTGCACCTGAATCTACAACCTCGTTGTAGCTCCAGAGGTGGAAAATAGTTGTTTGCAAAAGATGCAAAACTCCTTTTATTCCACAAAAATGGGGTCTTGCCATAAATGATCTTTCCCTTCTCTCTTACTCCGCCTGCTTCAAGGTATGATTTAAGGAAGGTAGAGAAACTCTCCTCACTATATCCGGAGAAGACTATGTCAAATCCAGATTTTATCAATGAATGAGGGTCACCATCTGCGTGGGGGCCACCGGCAATATATAGAATGTCTTTTATACCTTCGGTTGCCCTGATTATCTTTTTGATATCTCTATATCTATCATAAAAATTTACAGTGGTGATTGAGAATAAAACTATGTTTGGCACTGAGTTATCTATCTTGCTTAAGATATCCTCAGAACTTTCAGAATATTGGATTAAAAAGTCTTTTTCCAGATTGGAGTATCTTATCGCGGCAATAAGTGCTGAGATTGAATTACGTATCTCCTGAGTAAATAAAAATATCAGGTTGGGCTTCATAGATTGCAGAATACACTATGTGTCTCGGAAATCTTCCTCTCAACCAGCAGAGTTTTATTACATCTATCAATCTCCCTGCATCTGGTAAAAGGGCAATTGAATTTTGCATCAACATCAACTTTTGAATAATTATCTGAATTCAGTATTGTTTCATCTACCTTAAATGTAGACGCCTCAATGAGTTCTCTTGTATAGGGGTGGACTGGGTCTGTAAATATCTCATCTATCTTCCCCCTCTCCACAATCCTGCCATTAAAAAGTATATAAATATAATCACAGAGGAATTTTACCACAGAGAGGTCGTGAGATATCATAAGATATCTCACATTCAATTCTTCTTTGAGATCATAGAGAAGATTGAGTATCTGAGTCTGAACCGATATATCAAGGGCACTCACCGGCTCATCACATATAATAAAAGATGGATTTAAGATTAATGCACGGGCTATAGATATTCTCTGCCTTTGGCCCCCGGATATCTGATGTATGTATCTGTTGCTTATATCCTTTGATAATGAGACCAGCGAGAGGGAATGTTCTATCATATCGTCAATATCACCTTTGACCCCATTTATAATAAGTGGTTCGGCAAGAATATCCCGTATCGTCATCCTTGGATTAAACTGCGAGGAGGGATCCTGAAATATCATCTGGCAGTGCTCTCTATATCTTCTGAGATCTTCACGGTTGAGAGAGAAGATATCCCTTCCGAAGTATTCAATCCTACCTCCATCTGGCCTCAATATTCTCATAAGGAGTCTTGCAATTGTGGTCTTTCCAGAGCCACTCTCTCCAATCAGTCCAACGGAATCTCCCTCTTCAATAGCCATCTCATCAATATCAAGGACCGGATGTCTCTCTTTTCGGGAAAAATATCCCCCTCGTTCAAAATATTTTTTAAGATTTTTTATATAGAACCTTCTCACTTCTTTGTATTTAATATAACCGCCCTTCTTTTGGGTCTGCGAGTGATGATATGTTCAATCAGATCCCGACTATATTGAGTGAGTTTTGTAAAGACTATCCCCATACCACTCTTGTGTTTTCCGCCCGGCCTGACCACCCTCACCACCTCCCCCTCCCCCTCAATCGTCTCTATCTTATCAAGCATCACTGTAAATCGGAGCTTTACCTTTGTCCCTTTTGGAAGGGGATTATCTGACACAATAAAAGCACCGCTCTTTGAAATATTCGCTACATACTCATTAATAAAATCTTCAAGACTCTGGAATTCTTTGTTGATAGTAATTCTCTTCTCTCGCCTCTGACCGCCGAAAAAAAGTTCTTCCTTATCCATAATATTCCTCCAGACAATAATTCAGTCCTCCACCTCGTACTGCTCAAGGTGGAACTCTGCCATTGGTTCTATAACTATAGCCTTTTTATATCTTTTTTCAATATCTTCTATAAATGGTTTATTCTCCTGATAGAGTGAATCTACCACCACAGGATGAGCCTTTACCCTTATGATTTCACCCGAGGTAATATGTGCCTTCTGTTCAACTTCCCGTGCAATCTCATATACAATCGTGTTCTTACTCTTTATAAAACCCTTTCCGTCACAATAGTGACAGGGCTCAGAGATAAGTCGTGTTATACTATCAGTCGTCCTCTTCCGGGTCATCTCCACGAGGCCAAGTTCAGAAATACGAGAGGTAGTTGTCTTTACCCTATCCTTTTTAAGTTCAGCCTCTAATTTCCTGATTACCTTTTCTCGATTGGATGGCTTATTCATATCAATAAAGTCAATTATAATGATACCACCGATATTTCTCAGTCTGATCTGATATGCTATCTCCTGAGCTGCCTCAAGATTGGTTCTGGTGATGGTCTCCTCCAGATTTCTCTTGCCGACATACTTGCCTGTATTGACATCTATAACGGTTAATGCCTCTGCCTGATCTATCACAATATATCCTCCGGACCTGAGCCATACCTTCCTTGCAAGAAGTCGCGATATCGTATTTTCCAGCCCAAATGCCTCAAATAAAGGCTCTCTCTCGTCATAATATCTGACTCTTCTTGACATAAAAGGGATGTAAAGCTGCACAAACTCTTTTATCTCATCATATAGTGCCTTATCGTCCACAATTATATTATTTACAGTCTCATTGCAATAGTCACGGACAATTTTTAATGGGAGGCTAAACTCCTGATATATACACTCCCTTGCAGGGGATTTTTCATACCTCTTTAAGATATTATTCCAGAGCTGTGTTAAGAGCTCCATATCTGCAACGATATTCTCCTCTCTCTCATCCTCTGCATTGGTTCTGGCAATAAATCCAGTATTGAGAGGTCGGTGTTGCTCAAGTATCTTTTTGAGCCTATCCCGTTCTTTCTGGTTTGAAATCTTGTGAGAGACACCTATATGGTCAATCGTAGGCATAAATACTACAAATCTGCCCGGAAGTGTAATATGGGTGGTGAGTCTCGCCCCTTTTGTAGATATAGGGTCCTTTACTATCTGCACAAGTATCTTATCTTTCTCTTTTATGAGTTTCTCAATGCTTACCTTCTTGCTTATAATATGCTCTTCACACTCCTCTGTGCCTTCAAACCCTTCATCCTCACACCACTTCTCCTCCATCCTCTGCAAAAGCCTATCCGCAACTATATCGCTCACATACAGGAATGCCGCACGTTCAAGCCCTATATCTACAAATGCCGCCTGCATACCCGGGAGCACCCGTATGACCTCTCCCTTATATATATTTCCGACAAGCCTCTTATCTGATTTTCGCTCAATATGCAACTCCACTGGCTGGTCATTCTCTATAATCGCTATCCTTGATTCATACTCTCTGTGATTAATCAAAATTAAATTTTTCATACCTCATCTAACGAAAAATATACTTTATCCTTTCTGATTGTCAAATTACTCTTCCTCTCTATCCCGAGCAGAGCGAGGACCTCAAATATATTTGCCGTCCCCTCCTCTCTATATAAAAGATAGATACTCATAGTCCCATCCGAGCCCTTCCTGATATCATATATAAATCTTCTTATGTCAACCTCTTTTATATTTTCATCCTTTTTGCGAATCACCTTGAGTTCCTTTGAATTGAGTATTTTTTCTATTATACCATCTTCAACAATTTCATTCGTAAAGATGTCATATCTTACAGCGGCTATCAATTGTGAAATGGACTTAAATCTCGTCTGGCTTGAAATCATCTCAATCACCCTTATGCCAGATGGGAAGAGATGTGAAAGTGTGTTCATCACCAGATCTACTGTATATCTCCTCTTAAGTACAAAATCCATAAACTCAGTTGTGGATATCACCCCTATAGGAAGGGCCGGGCCTGAGGATATATCTGCCCGCGGGTTAAATGCCCCTCTAAAGTGGAGGGGAAGACCACTCATTAAGAGTGCCTTATTGAAGATATTCATAATGTCCAGATGTGATGCATATATCATATCTCCCTCTTTTGCATATCTCAATCTATAATAAGTAATCTCCTCAAATCCGTCTGACATATGAGGTGCTTCTCTCTTCTCTATCTTGAGTTCATCTTTAGCCTTTATATTTGTAAATTCTGAATCACATACCCCACAGGCACTACAATTGCCTTCTATTAAACAATCCTCTGTTTCAATCTCATTCTGATAAGCCTCTCTCTCCCGCAATAAAAACTCCTTTGAAATACCGGTGGAGATTATATCCCACGGGAGTATATTCCTTATATCCCTCTCTTTAAGATAATCTTCAATCTGGATATTATATTTTTCATAAAACCACTTTGAAGAATCAAGATACCTACGGATGTCAAAGTTATCTGACCAGGCATCCAGATATGAACCTTTCATATTTGCATCCAGAATGACATCAAGGACCCTCCTGTCTCCTCTTGAGAGCAGTGCCTCTATTTTACTGAGAGAGATATCAGTCTTCTTTATCTTGAATGCGGGGTGTCTGAGTCTATCCCTGATGATTGATATCTTCCTTTTTAAATCTTCATCATCTGCAAATCTTTCCCACTGCAAGGGGGTATGAGCCTTTGGCACAAACGGACTGATTGTAATATTAATATCCGGGCGTCTTTTATATTTTTTAGCGGTATCCAGAATCCTATATGAGAGATTGCATATTGCCTCTATATCTTCATCGCCCTCGTCAGGTAGGCCGATCATAAAGTAGAGTTTTATCAACTCCCATCCAGTCTCAAATGCCACATCTACAGCCCTGATTATCTCTTCTTCAGAGATATTCTTATTGATCTTTCTGCGCATCCTCTCGGAGCCAGCCTCCGGTGCTATTGTTATACCCGTCCTCTTTACAAGCGATATCTGATTTAATATCTCACGCGATGCCGTATCCACTCTGAGAGATGGGAGTGAGAGCGACACTTTGTGTGAGGAGAATTCTTCATTTACTCTTGCAAATATCTTATCAACCCCATCATAGTCACCGGCACTGAGAGATAAAAAAGATACCTCCTGAAAACCACTACCCTTTATTCCATTTATGACTATATTCAAAATATCCTGACGGCTCCTCTGTCTGACAGGGCGATATATATATCCGGCAAAACAGAATCTGCAGCCGTGGGTACAACCTCTCTGAATCTCAACCACAAACCTGTCCTGAACTGTCTCAATTAAAGGGACTATCTGATTTGTCGGGAACTGCCCTTTTGAAAGTGCCCTGACAGTTGCCTTTCTAATAACCTTATCTGGTGCTGATGCGAGATAGAGCCCTTCATATTTTACATCATATAAAGAGGGGACATAGACACCCTCTATCTCCGAGAGCCTTTCTAAAATCCCTCTCTTATTGAGCCCCCTCTCTCGCAAATCGGCATATCTCCTGAGTAAAAAGAGTAGATTTTCTTCTGCATCTCCAAGATAAATTATATCAAATACCCCCGCCATCGGTTCTGGATTAAATAGCGATGGTCCACCTCCTATGATGAGTGGAGAAGATTCATCCCTCTTCTCAGAGAGTGGTTCAATCCCGCCGAGTCCAAGCATCTCCACAATGGTTGAGAAGCTCATCTCATACTCTACGGAAAAGCCCACGACATCAAAATCAGAGATAGACCTTCTACTTTCAAGAGAGAAGAGTTTTATACCTCTTCTCTTCATCTCCTCCCTCGCATCTATCCACGGGGCAAAGACCCGTTCACAGAGAATATCGCTCTGGTCATTTAAGAGCTTATAGATAATCTTTCCACCGGTATGGCTCATCCCGATTTCATAGATGTCCGGGAAGGCGAGCAAAAATCTTATTCTTACATCAGAAAAGTCCTTCTTTATCTGGTTTACCTCTCCACCGGTATATCTGAGAGGTCTGGAGACAGAGAGAAAGAATTCTCTAAGATCACTCAATCAGAATTACCTCCGCAAAAAAGGTCTCCCCTTCTTTTCTGTATATACCTATCATCTTCTCATCTGCAAATCCAATAAATCTCTTTGCATCAATATCAAGAATCTCCCTACAATCATCTACAGATATCGGTGCTCCATTACAGGCACCACTGAATATTGAAGATTTAATGAAGAATCTCCCATATTCTAAAAAGACCTTATCAACAGGAATGATATCTTCCTCAGTAAGCTCATTTAATCGCTTGGAATTATTGAGATTGAATCTTCCATAAGAACTTCTTGTAAGTGCATACATCGTTCCATCTACTCTGAGTTCCTTGCAGATGTCATTTATCAACTGTCTTATGTATGTTCCACTGCTGCAGATTACCTCAATCTCTATGTACGGTGGTTCAAATCTCTTCATCTCTATCTCGTATATTACTACCCTTCTCACCTTCTCCGGCACCTTTATCCCTTTTCGTGCATAATGGTATAGACTCTTCCCCTTAAACTTACTGGCAGAAAACTCTGGAATTTTCTGAACTATCTCCTGACGATATCTCTTAATAACATCAATGAATTCCATTCTATCTACCACAGGGACAGATTCAGAGATGACCCTCCCTGTTATGTCCAGCGAATCCGTGCTGATACCCAGTTTGATTGTGGCAAGATATGTCTTTGGATATTCAAGGAAGAATCGCATCGTCCTCGTCGCCCTATTCACGAGCACAGGAAGGACACCATCAGCAATGGGGTCAAGTGTTCCACAATGTCCAACCTTCCTGAGATCCAGTCTCCTTTTTAAGAGTTGTATCTCCTGATTACTTGACCTCCCCCTCTCTTTCAATAACGGGATAAAACCTGATATCTCTGAAATTTTCACTGTAAATATTCTTTTAATGCTGAAATTACTCTTGCAACCGACTCCTCAATGCCCTCACTCAGAACAATACCTGCTGCATTTCTATGTCCACCACCCCCAAACTGAATGGCAAAAGTTGCCACATCAATATCATCCTTTGACCTTAAAGAGACCTTTACCTTATCTCCAACCACCTCTCTGAAGAGGAGCCCCACATCCACCCCCTTTATTGAACGGGCATAATTTACAAACTGGTCTGTCATATCATCCGTGGCACCGGATTCTCTGATATTCTCAAGCGTGAGCTTCATATATGCTATACGGTCACCTTTTTCAAACTTCAGTGTAGAGAGTGCATAGGAGAGTAATATAATCCTTGCCTTGGGTTCAGATTCATAGACCTCCTTTGCTATCTCCCACGCGGAGATCCCATAACCCATCAATTCGGAGGCAATAGCAAAGGTCTCAGAGGTGGTATTTGAATATCTAAAACTTCCGGTATCTGTAAGTATGGCGGTATATAGTGCCTCAGCGATATTTCTATCTATCATAACACTATTTGCCTTAAGAATCCTGTATACAATCTCCGCCGTAGCGGCAGCCTCGGGCTCCTGAATGACTATATCCCCAACTCCAGAGCCGGTAAGATGATGGTCTATATTTATTATAAATCCGTATTTTTCTCTATGGTTTATTTCTATACCTTTCATAATCCTCTTAGGCTCAGAAAGGTCCAGAACAAATGTGGCATCAAATCTCTCTTCAGGTTTTAATTCTGTTCTAACCACACCTTCTCTATTCAAAAACCTGCAATTGAATGGGATGGGTTCACAAGAGAGAATCAGGGGATTCTTGCCTATCTTCTTCATCGCATAATATAAGGCAAATGCAGAGCCTGTACAGTCACCATCGGGGCTACTGTGAAATATTATAAGGATATTTTTGAAAGAAGAGAGTCTATTGAAGATCTCAATATATTTTAGTCTATTCTTCATCTTTTTTATTTATCTCTGATAGTATCTGGTTGATTCTATTGGCATTGTCAAAGGATCTGTCAAAGATAAAGAAGAGGTCAGGGACTCTTTTGATATTTAATCGCTTTATCAGTTCTCTCTTTATAAATCCCCGAGCCGATTCAAATCCAACCCTTGCCTCATCTTTCTTATTTGTATCACCATAGAGACAGTAATAGACCTTTGCGGTCCTCAGGTCCTCCGAGACATCCACCTCAGTAATAGATACCATCTCAAGTCTCGGGTCTTTTAATCCCCTGTGTAGCATCTCTGAGATCTCTTCCAGAATTAAACTTCCAAGTCGTGCCTTTCTATTTGGTATCATCTCGCACCTCAGAATGAAATTATTTCATATTTTCTATCAATTATATGTCCGGGTATTATCTGCTCTATGACATCTGTAGTCTTACTGATAACAGAATCTATAAAAGAACTGTCATTGCTCACAACGGCAAAACCAATTTCTGCCTTCTGCCAGAGGTCCTGCTCACCAACCTCTGCAACAATAATATTCATCTTATTCTTTACCCTATCTCTGATAATATTGAGTATTCTCCTCTTCTCCTTGAGCGAATGCCCCTCTGGAAGGAATACAGATATCTTTACAAGACCTACCAACATCTTACATCATCTCGTAAAATTCCAGAACATCGCCTTCACTGATATCCTCAAACCCCTCTATCGCGATACCGCAATCCATACCGGCCTGCACCTCTCTCACATCGTCCTTAAATCTCTTGAGGGAGGAGAGCTTCCCCTCAAAGATCGTCTGGTTATCTCTTATGACCTTAACCCTGGCTGACCTGACAACTCTCCCATCCACCACCATACATCCGGCAATCTTCCCAACCTTTGAGATATTGAATATCTGTCTGACTTCGGCTCTGCCGGCATATGTCTCTGTCTTCTCCTCCTTGATTTCTCCAGAGATTATCTTCTTTACATAGTCAAGAAGGTCGTAAATAATCGCAAAGGATTTAATAATTACCTTCTCCCGCTCTGCTATCTGTTTTACATTTGAATCGGATTTTGTATTAAACCCTATAATAATCGCATTGCTTGCCGATGCAAGTGTTACATCACTCTCTGTAATACTCCCCACCCCTGAGTGCAGAATCTCAATCTTAAAGGTATCCGTGGATTCAGCCTTTAGAGCCTCAGCAATTGACTCCGCGCTCCCATAGACATCTGTCTTAAGAATTATTTTCAGGCCCTTCTGCTCACTCCCCATTGAGTTGAGCATATCCTCTATACTCAATTTTGTAACGGTGCTGAATTTCTGATTCCTCTGTTGTTCCAATCGCCTTTCTATAATCCTGTCAGCCAGCTTTTCATCCTCAACAACATACAGGGCCTCTCCAGCCTGAGGAGTTCCCGAGAGACCAATCACCTCAACAGGTTTGGATGGCCCAGCTGAAATGCACTGGTTGCCATTTGAATCAAACATCATCCTGACTCTTCCAGAATAAACACCAGAGATAATAAAGTCCCCCTTCTTGAGTGTGCCGCTTTGAACAATGACAGTCGCAACAGGTCCTCTCCCTTTTTCAACCTTGCTTTCAATCACCGTTCCTACCGCGGGTCCCTTATCGCTCGCCTTGAGTTCAAGGACCTCCGCCTGCAGAAGGAGCATATCTAAGAGTTCATTTACACCCTGCCCGGTTTTGGCTGAGATATATCTGACTATTGTGTCCCCTCCCCACTCCTCTGAGACAAGCCCATAATTCATCAAATCCTGTTTTATCCTATCCGGATTTATACCCGGTTTATCAATCTTGTTTATCGCCACTATAATGGGGACACCTGCAGATTTGGCGTGATTTATTGCCTCCACAGTCTGTGGTTGAATCCCATCATCAGCCGCCACAACGAGTATGACTATATCCGTTATCTGGGCTCCCCTTGCTCTCATCTTTGTAAATGCAGCGTGACCCGGTGTATCTAAAAATGTAATACTCCCCCTTTCCAGTTTGACTTCATATGCGCCAATATGCTGGGTAATACCCCCGGCCTCCTGAGCCGCCACATTGGTCTTTTTTATATAATCTAAGAGGGTAGTCTTTCCATGGTCCACATGTCCCATCACGGTTACAATTGGTGGTCTCGGGACCATATCTTCAGGCCTATCCTCTCTCTTAAGCCTTGCCTCAAGGTCCTCTTCTGCCTTTACTACCTCCCAGTTGAAATCTTTTGCTACAACAGATGCTGTATCAAAATCGATATTCTGATTAATAGTTGCCTCAATCCCATATGAAAACAACTTTGAGATTACCTCTGTCGCCTTTACGCCTAACTCCTTTGCAAAATTCTGTATGGAGATAGTATCTCCCATCTTTAATATGCGCTTAATTGCCTTTGGAGTAGTAATCTCTGTCTTAAGTTCTGCACGCTTCTTATTTTTCTTCTTTGCCTTTGCTGTAATAAACGCCATCCGTTCATCATCTTCATCATAGATATCACTTGAGTCAAACTCGCGCATCCTCCTGTGATGACCATCCTTCTTCTTCTTATCAAACCCCTTCCCCTCTTTATCGGACTTAATCAGATCCTGAAGATTCAATGATTTTGTATCCACAGATGGCTTCTGTCTCTGACCCTGATATACCTCAGACTTTGGTTTTATATCAGGGACAGTTCCTACAACCTCAATCATAAATTTGTGCTGAGGTACTTTCTCCACCTTTACCTCTTCTATGGGCACTTCCTTAGACTCCTCTACAGGTTTATTCTCTTCCTCACCCATAATCTCTAAAGGCTTGTTTGTTACAGGTTCACTCTCTACTTTTTCATTCTCCACAGAGGGCTGTGAAGTAATCTCTTCTTCCGCTTCCTTAATTATCTGTGGTGCAGCGGGCTCTTCAACATTACCAGCTGTGCTCTCTTCAACTTTCGCCTCATAAGGCGCCACCTGAACTACCTCTTCCTTTTTCTCCTGCTCAGGTGAAGCAGGCTTTGGAGATTCTCGCCGCCTCCTCACAACGGTAGTCCCATCACCTTTCTCAATTCTTTTTACCTGAGTTGACTGCTCCTTCTCCTTATTAAGAGCAATTTTCAGTCTTGAGATATCAGTATCGCTGATACTGCTGCTATGACTTGCTATTTCCAGTCCGATAAGCTCCTTTGCCTTCGCAATCAACTCCTTGCTCTCAATACCAAGTTCCTTTGCTACTTCATGCACTCTTCTGTTGCCCATAAAACACCTTTATACAACTGTTTAATAAATAACCTGCTATCATCGATTTATTCCCTGAACTTTAGAACTCCGCTACTGGTTCTCCTCAGAATTCACTTTTGAGGCAGCCTCCTCTTCTGCAAGCTCCTTTGCACGAGCGATTATCTGTTTCGCCGCCTTCTGAGTTATTAATCCGGAGGAGAGTTCGGCGAGCTCCCTGGGTGTAAACTCTGCAATATCTGCATACTTTCTGCAACCCTCGGTAAAGAGCAACTCTGCAATTACATCGTTGATTCCCTCTACCTTTGAGAACGCCTGAACAATCTCTTTCCGATACTCACTGAATTTCTCTTCACTCATAATATCCAATTTCCATCCGGTCAACTGAACCGCCAATCTTACATTCTGTCCCTTTCTCCCAATTGCCAGAGAGAGCTGGTCATCAGGGACGACAATATCCATCCTCTTTTCATCCTCACTTACAAATACCTTGAGCACCTGAGCGGGTGCAATGGCATTGCAGACAAACTTTGCTGATTCAGGGTGATATGGAATGATATCAATCTTTTCACCTCTTAATTCCTGAACGATGTTCTGGACCCTCGCCCCCTTCATACCCACACAGGCACCTATCGGATCCACATCTGTATCGGTTGATGAGACTGCAATCTTCGCCCTGACCCCGGGTTCTCTTGCAACAGCATTAATATGAACCACTCCCTCCGCAATCTCCGGTACCTCAAGTTCAAATAGCTTTCTTAAGAATCCGGGGTGAATCCTTGAGAGAATTATCTGTGGCCCTTTTGAAATTCTGTGTACATCAACAATATAAGCCCTTATCTTATCGCCCGGTCTGAAGACCTCCTTGGGTATCTGTTCCTTCTTTGGGAGGATTGCCTCTGTCTTCCCTATATCCACAATGATATCTCCATGTTCAACCCTCCTGACCTCACCGGTAATTAATTCATCTTTTCGGTTCTTATAGTCATTATAAATCTTCTCTCTCTCTGCATCCCGAATTCTCTGCGATAGCAACTGTTTTACTGCCTGAGCACCTATCCTGCCCAGATTCTTTGAATGAATCTTAAATCCGAGCTCATCCCCTTCCATTGCCTCAGGGTCATGCCTCCTTGCCTCATCTATATGAATCTCAACCAATGGGTTCTTGACCTTCTCAACCACCCTCTTATATTCAAAGAGTTCTACCTCTCCGAGCTCCTCATTGAATTTTGCCACAAGGTCTCTACCATCATATATCTTACGGGCAGCGGTGAGAATAGCCTCTTCTATAAATGCGATTATGTTGCCCTTCTCAATACCCTTCTCCCTTGCAATGGTCTCAACTACCTGTAACAGTTCACTTGACATAACTCTTCTTTCCTCCATTTGATTTCCCCCAGTCATAAATTAAGTTTGCGTGGTCTATGTCATCCAGACTTATGAGAATAGTCTTATCTCCCTTTAAGATAGCAACATCTTCACCCTGCATACCGAGAAGTTTGCCGGTTATCTGATTTGAGCCATCTATCTTCCTGTGAGTCTTTATCTTTATCTCATTCCCTGCATAGGCGTTAAAATCCACCGGATATCTTATTCTTCTATTCAGGCCCGGGGAGGATACCTCAAGTGTATAAGAGTGGTCAAATATACCCTCAGCCTCAATTGAATCTCCTATACGATTGTTGAATTCGGCAAGCTCATCTACCGTAATTCCACCAAGCCTGTCAATATATATCCTGAGGATCGCCCTGTTCTTACCTCTTATAATCTCAATATCTACCAGCTGGAAGTTATACTCCGACAAAACGGGGAGAATAATCTTCTCTATCTGTCTGATTGTGGCTGTCTCTCTTCCCATTACCTTCAGTACCTTTATCAAATTCTCAAAGGAATATTTCCTTTGAGAGGGTGGTATTCTGCCACAAAATTTCATTATTGCAAGTCATTTTTGTTTGACTTAATGCGTCAAAAGGGATAATGAATATCCTGGCGCCGATGAGGTAGATGAAAGAAGATGATAAAAATGTATATAGAGCGGCATCCCGATTTCTTGCCTTAGGGCTTGAGATGGGTATCTC
This sequence comes from Myxococcota bacterium, assembly GCA_049969675.1. Taxonomy (GTDB): domain Bacteria; phylum Myxococcota; class SpSt-1050; order SpSt-1050; family SpSt-1050; genus SpSt-1050. The sequence goes on from JBMFOP010000041.1 coordinate 25,419, forward strand.
TATTGGTGCTGGTTATTTTATAGGAGATTATCTTGATAAGATATTTGGAACAAAGCCATATCTGACAATCTTCTTCTTTATCGCCGGGCTCGGCGCGGCGGTAAAGGCTGTATATTCAGCCGTCAAGGGCATTAACATGGATAGATTATGAGGTCCATCAATTATACGACACCGATTCTAATTCTTCTCTGTGTGGCGGCATACCTCATATCCCGCTCCCTTTTTGCTGGAGTTATAACAGGAGTAATCTCCTTTCTGTTAATTAGATTTTATATCCTTACCTTGCTTAAGATAAGGAATATTAAGTCTCTTATCCTGCTGATAAATATGCTCAAATTTGGAATAGTTATATTGATGTTATTTATCTTCATAAGATATTTGAGAATGGATGCTGTAAAGATTGCCATTGGTTACTCAATGGTATTTCTGCTTACTATAACTGAATTATTTATAAGAAAGCCGAAGGAGTCATAATATGCCACACGGAGTCTCCTGGTTTACATTCCTGCCCGGATACAAGACATTTGAAGAGTTTTTAAATGCCCAACTTGGCAGGTCATTTATAGCCAAGAATGACCTTGTGGCCCAGCACATATTCGGGGCGATTCTGGTATTTCTAATAATCATCATTCTCGCCCTCATCGCACGGGCATTCCTGATACGAAATAGAGAGAATGTTATTGGAGAGCCCAGATTAACTGTGGCCGGATTCTTTGATGTGCTCTTTGAGATGCTCCTTAATCAGATGAGGTCAATCATCGGGCATGATGCAGAGGAACATTTCCCATTTGTAGCAACTATAATCCTCTTCATCCTATTCTCAAACCTTCTGGGACTAATTCCCGGATTTTTGCCACCCACCAACAATCTGAATACCACCGCTGCCTGTGCAATATCAGTATTTTTATACTACCATTACATTGGGATCAAGAGGCAGGGTCTTATTAAATATCTACTCCATATGGCAAATCCTATAGGTGAGTGGTGGGGATATTTTCTGAGCTGGTTGATGTTTCCCATTGAACTGATAGGACATCTGGCAAGGCCACTCTCCCTCTCTTTAAGGCTTATGGGAAATATGACAGGTGACCACGCGGTACTTGCAATATTCCTTGGATTGATTCCTTTTGTTATCCCGATGCCGTTTATGTTGCTCGGACTTATTGTGGCACTTGTTCAGGCATTTATATTTGCAATATTGACCTGTGTTTATATTGCGCTGGCACAGGCGCATGAAGAATAATAATTCATCAGAGGAGGAATTTTATGTCATCAAAAATTTCAAGAAACGTACTTTTATTAATGGTAGTAATGGCTGTTATTTCTTTCCCGATATTCGCTTTGGCTGAAGAGGCGGCGGGAGGGAGCGATATGGCAAAGGCTGAGCAACTGAAGTTTATGGCTCTTGCCGCGGGTCTTGCAATAGGTGCAGCTGCACTTGGTGGGGCACTCGGTCAGGGAAAGGCAGTTGCAGCCGGTCTTGAAGGTATTGCAAGGAATCCTTCAGCATCCGGGAAGATCTTTACACCGATGCTTCTCGGTCTTGCATTCATTGAATCACTCGTCATCTATGCACTAATTATCGCATTCAAACTCGCACCATAATAAGAAAAATTACCCTTTGAATTTTTCAGGCCGGCAGAATCTGCCGGCTTTTTTATTTTTACCTAAATTGAGCGATTTCTTGTATTGCTGAGGATTGGTAACTTCTACAGAATCAATTTTTTGCCTGAAAT
>JBMFOP010000042.1:0-27085 GCA_049969675.1 Myxococcota bacterium
AGCCAGAGCCCAAACCCGAACCATCACCCGCACCCGTTGTGGCTGAGGCAAAGCCAGAGCCCAAACCCGAACCATCACCAGCACCCGTTGTGGCTGAGGCAAAGCCAGAGCCCAAACCCGAACCATCACCCGCACCTGTTGTGGCTGAGGCAAAGCCAGAGCCCAAACCCGAACCGTCGCAAGCACCCGTTGTGGCTGAGACAAAGCCAGAACCAGTACCTGCAACAGAAGAGAAGAGACGCAAATTTAAACCCGCACCCGCTATGGCTGCAAATAATGAAGAGAAGAAAATGACTGAACATATTACTCCGCCTCAGAGGAAGAAGAGTTCTTCTGGTAGAAATTCTCTGACATGGCTTGGATTTCAGGTGAGCGCTACTGGCTCAAGGGTATTTATCAAGACCACCGATGAGGCTGAATATTCAATTAAGGAGAAAGATGACAGGACACTCGTCCTTGAGATTTATAATACGGATATTCCAAAGAAGAACAATAGGAGACCACTTGATACCTCATTCTTCAACTCACCTGTAGCATATATTTCACCACAGGTAGAGAGTGGCTCAATCAAGGTCGTTAGAATTGAGATAAGGCTAAAACAGAGGGTTCCTTTTATTGCTAAACAGGAGTCAAATGCCCTCTATCTTGACTTTGAAGGTGTCAATTAAGAAGCCCTTGATTTAGGTGCGAAATCTTATAAAAATTTTCTATATATTTTTTGTTATAATTTCAACAAACATATATTTGTTAGCAGATGAGGTCCAGATAAAGGGGGATAATCTAAAGATAATTGAAAAGGAGAAGAGATATGTCCTGAGTGGGAATGTAAGTGCTATGGGTGATGATTTTCTGATATTCGCTGATACACTTGAATTCTTGAGTTTAAAGGAGAAGGATTCTATTAAAGGAGATTTTTATATTCTCAACTCTTCTATTCTGGCAAGGTGCTCATATATTGAGGTACTGAAAGATCTGGATATTAAGCGATTTTATAATTTAAATGGGTTGGTCTTAAAACTCAATATTGAACCTCATCATTACATCTCATATAAAAAAGAGCAGCTCTTTGACCTCTTTGAATACAGGATGAGATTAAAAGGGGCATATCTGAGACAGGTAGGTGATGAGAGGTTTTATGGCAGGGATGTAAATTATACAATCTGCGATTGCAAGGAGAATAATACCTGGGAACTCTCCTCAAGGGATGTATATATTGAAAAGAATGGTTTTCTATTATCCCTCTCAAATGTGGTATATCTTTATGGCATACCATCTTTTTATATCCCGGCAATTCTTTTCCCTGTAGGTGAGAGGAGGTCGGGGTTTTTATTGCCGGAGTTAGGTTTTAATAGCACCACCGGATATAGTCTGAAAAACGCATATTATCAGACTCTGGGAGTAAGTATGGATGCCACACTCTATCTTACAATGATGTCCAGACGGGGGGAGATGTATTCACTTGAATTCAGATATAGACCGTTTAATAATTTATATGGTAATATGATGCTCTCTTTTGTGAGAGATAATACCGATTCTCCCTTTGATAGGAGATTTAATATAAAGAATGAACATAGATTGGAATACAATAACGAACTTATCTTTGCCCTGAATACCAATATTGTAAGTGATACTTCCTATATGAATGACTTTCTCTTTGATTTCTGGGACAGAAATGCTGAATATACAATAAGTAGATTCTATGGGGGTTATAATAAAAGCCCATTTCTATTGAGACTGGAATTTGATTTTTTTCAGAACTTCAAACAGATACAGAGGCTTAAGGAGTTTAATCTCTTTTCAGATACCGGACTTGCAGAATCCCATAGACTCCCATATCTTGAACTAAATATTCTGCCACGGGACATATTTCTAAATACTGATGTCGGGTTTGATATTCAGTATGTCAATTACTACAGTCTCTCTTATGATTACAAAAAATTCTCATATTTCCAGACTCCACTTATCATTGAGAATGATAAAAGGACTCTTCTCTCATTTAAGCGATATTCCTTTGAACTCCCGATTCATAACTATCAGAGAATTATGGATTTCTTAAATCTAAATCAGGATTTATCCTCTATTCTCAGGATTTATCAGCTTCCGAATACCTCATATAATCTCACAACCACAGTATATAATCTCAGAATAGATCTTGAACTTTATAAAAGATACTCTTCGGTTGTGCATATTATCAAGCCAGAGATTGAGTATAAAGACCTATTTTATCTGGAATATACAAAGGATTGGCAGTTATATTATGGTCGCACTGTGATAAAGGACGAGGTGGATAATTATTTAAGGTCCCGTTATATCCTTCTGCATTTTAAGAACTTTCTTTTGAAAAATTCTGGTAATGAAATCTTTCGTGTAGATATTGCACAGGGATATTACAAGATTTCCAGCACCACTCCAACCCCTCTGGTTTTTAATTCAGGCGTTAATCTCAACTATTTGAGATTGGATTATGACCTCTTCTATTATTTTTACGGGAGTGTTCACTATTTTGATGCATCTGGGAAGATCACAATAAGTGATTTTAGAGGAGATTCGGTATTTGTAAGATATCAGAAGGTTCGTAACTATCTTGAGAACCCTTTTGTAATCTACAATGAAGATTTCAATTATTTTCAGCCTGCATATTATAGAGAACCGCTTGAGGACATATCGGGCAACATCAATGTCTCAATATCTCGTGAACTCTCAATAGGATATTTTAATACCTATTCAATTGAGAATAAAAGGCTCCTGTTTCATGGTGGTGGTATCTATTATCACTCAAGGTGTCATTGCCTGAACGCAAATCTGACATTTGTGATGTATGACTGGTATGAATTCCCCGCCTTCATTACTACCTTTAATTTGGGCGGTAATATTTAATTATGAGAGGAAGTCCTTAATCCTCCTCATCGCCTCTCTGAGTCTATTGTCATCTATTGTGGTGGATATCCTGAAATACCCCTCTCCATATTCTCCAAATCCGTTTCCTGGAGTTACTATAACTCCGCTCTTCTCCATTAGATTTTGAACAAAGGATATGCTGGAATATCCCTCAGGTACCTCCGACCAGATATAGAATGTCCCTTTTGGGTAATTAAACTTGATTCTTGCCTTCTCTAAAAAATCGGCGACTATATCTCTCCTTCTTCTATATACCTCATTTATCATTTTTATTGCCTTATCGCCTTTTAAGAGTGCCTCCTCAGCACCTTCCTGTATAAAGGTGGATGCGCCAGAATCCATATTGGTCTTGAGTCTCTTTAGGGCATCAATGATAGATGAATTTGAGATCACAAACCCTATTCTGAATCCCGTCATATTAAATAACTTTGAGAGGGAATGGAATTCAAGAGATACCTCTTTCTCCTTATCATAATCAAACATTGAAGGGGTCAAATAGCCATCAAATGTAATCTCAGAATAGGCAAAGTCAGAGGCGATCAGGATTTTATACTTCTTTGCGGTATTGACGAGCTCTCTATAAAATCTGTCGGTACCTGTTGAGCCAGTAGGATTGTTTGGATAGTTGATGAATATTATCTTTGCCTTCTTCAGAATTGAGACTGGAATCTTCTTAATGTCAATGAGAAACCTGTTTTCCTTAACAAGAGGTGCCCTGTAGACCTTACCTCCTATCAGTTGAGTGGATATTGCATATACAGGATAGCCAGGGTCCGGGACGATGACATAGTCACCCGGATTTACGAATGCATAAGGCAGATGGAATATTGCCTCTTTTGAACCTATTGTAATTAGAACCTCGGAATCGGGATTGATATTGTGTCCAAATCTCCTTTTGTAATATGTGGAGACCGCCTTTCTTAAGAATGAAGAGCCTTCATAGTCGGGATATCTATGATTGGCTGGATTATTGAGTGCCTTCTGAATCCTCTTTACGATAAATTCAGGAGTGGGCAAATCTGGATCCCCTATGCCGAGATTAATGATATCAACTCCCTTTTTGATTAGCTCCTTCTTCTTTCTATCTATCTCAGCAAATAGGTAACGAGGGAGATTCTGAATTCTATCTGCCTCAATAATTTTATTCATAAGATTCTCTCCAAATTTTTTGTTCTAAAAATATCTATGGGGCTATTTAATGAATTCCCTCTTCCGCTCAATTATCCTGTTGAGTTCTGAGACCTCTTTCTCTATCTCTGCCTTTCGTTCGGGTGGAAGGCTCTCCTTTATATTCTCAAGTGTCTTTAATACATCATTGATGGTAACAATATCAATGTTCTCTCTCTCTTTTAATGCCTCAAGCATCCTGTTGAACTTCTCAAAGAACTCCTTCAATTCATCCTTCTTCCTGAGTGGTCTTGTCTCAGGTATCTTCCCGTCAGTGATAGAGTCCACATATCGGGAGATAATAAATATCGGACCGGCAATTCTGTGTGTAATCAGGATCCCCCATATAACGAGGGAGAGAAATATCGCCAGAATAAATGCAATCAGGTAAAACATAATCTTACTATCTTCGGCTGCAAGTTTTTCTTTGATGATATCTGTCATAGAAGATAGATTGGGGTCCATCTGAACCAGCATCAGCATCTGCTGTGAATTCTCCTTGCTCGCCTTGTAAAAGAGTGTGCCCCACAGGACAGCAATGATGATTCCAATAACAGCAATAATGACTGTGTATTTGATCTGGAATGCCCTGTTGATAAGGAATTGCTTTCTTCTAAAAGGTTTTCTCTCTTCCATAGTTAATACCTCACTGAAAAAACTCCTCTTAAATGTCTAAAAAAACCTGCATAAAGGATAATAAATCATATATTATACTTTTGATTGAGTTGCAAGCAGTAAATAATATCTATTCTATTGTAAAATTTATGCCTATCCCCTCTGTCTTATATATCTTCGCCCTCTCCTTGGGAGGTGGCTTAAAAGGGGATGAGCGATTTATTGCGTTTATAAGGGCATTGTCAAAATGTGGATTACCACTTCGTCTTTCAAATTCATATTTTATCAATTTCCCATTTGAATCAATATATATCACGACTATTGCCCTCAGCTCCTTCCTCTCCTTCTCACTTATTATCTCTGGAATTATATAATTTCCCTTTATCCTGTTATATATCTCTGTAAGATAGATATCCCCCTCTTGTCCCTCTGTACTGTCTCCATAAGGTGAACCGTTTGGGTCACCAATCGGAGGAGAGTGATCCTTTGCGTCTACCATCTTTCTGACTTTGTTGATAGATGAGAGAATCTTCTTTGAAAACTCCTCTCCCCTTCTCTTCTCCTCCTTCTTTGCATTCTTCTCAATTGAATTGTTGTTTATCTCTGGATTAATTATTACCTCTTTTGCTGGTTCTACAGGATTTCCACTGACTCTCGGCAAAATCTTCTCACTCCTTGGAACTCCAATCGCCACAAGTCTGGTTACAATAACCCTCTCCTTTCTATCTGTCCTTGAATTGAGGCTGTGAGGCATAAAGAATATCAGGAAGAACAATATATGTCCAATCAATGAGGCGGAGATGGCAAAGATTATACCTTTTTTCTCTCTATTTTTCATCTTCTGGATAAGTTACAAGTCCAACATTCTCTGCGCCGGCATCTTTCAGTAATCCCATTATCTTAATTACAAATCCATAAGGTAATGTCCTGTCAGCGTATAAATAGACCTCCTTTTCGGTCTTTATTCTCTCATTATTCTTTATAACCTCTTCAAGTCTCTCAAGCGGTATCTCGGTCTTATTTAGATATATCCTCTTTGCGGCGTCAATGGAGATGAGGACCTTATTCTCAGCGTTCGGCAGATTCTGTGCACGGGCTTTTGGCAGGTCAAGTTTGATACCCTGTTGCATCATAGGTGCGGTTACCATAAATATTACAAGTAGCACCAGCATTACATCCACAAGTGGGGTAACATTGATATCTGATATGGCTCCTCTATCTTTATTGGTTCCCATTCCCATATTTACATAAAATGCCTTTTGATTATATTCAAAAAGTCGCTTGTAAAACTCTCCATCTCTGCATCCAGCACCTTTATCTTGCTGTTGAAATAATTATAGGCGATGACGGCCGGGATTGCAGCGGCAAGTCCTGTGGCAGTAGCAATTAGTGCCTCCGAGATGCCCGGTGCTACTGTTGCAAGATTTGCAGAGCCCATCTTCCCGATATCCTGAAATGCAACCATTATTCCCCAGACAGTTCCAAAGAGACCAATAAAGGGGGTAGTTGAGCCGGTGGTTGCCAGAAATGGGACGAGAGATTCAAGTCGGGTAATCTCTGCGGTGTGGGACCTCTTCATCGCCCTTGTAATATTATCCATCCCGCTCAGCTCATCCCCCATTGAGCCCGATTCTGCCTCCTGCCTTTCCAGTTTCTTCTTGACCTTTATCATCTCCACATATCCTGCTCTGAAGACGCGGGCAACAGGGCTTTCAATGTATCTGATAGAGTTTTCATAAATTTCATCAAGCTTCTTGGATTCCCAGAACATATTGATAAAGCTATTGGTCTTTATAAATGCCTTCCTGAACTGCAAAAGTTTATAAATGATGACTGCCCACGAACCTATTGAGAAGAGGAGCAGGATTATCAGAACTGCGGTGACCACAGGCCCTGAGTGAGTTGCAAGTTCAATAAGGTTCATCTCAGAGGCGCCTTCGCTCTGAAAGAGTACTATATCTAATATACCTATTGTTAATTCTTTCATAAGTTTACCGTATTATATATCTTCAACCACAGTGATTGAGATGGTGGAGGGTGTGCTCTCCTGATTGGCATTATCCACAACTATCAGTTGAACAGTATATTTACCATATTCATCTGCCATAAAGAATGTACTCATTGCAGATGGGTCATCTATTGTTGCCTGAGAATTTTTCGGTTTGAAGATGAGAGACCATTTGTACTGTGTTATTGAATTGTCATCGTGAGATTGAGAGCCATCAATAATAACCTTTAGAGGCCTTTCACTGCTTCTAACTTTTTGCAGGTCGCCCCCCGGTGCCTTTGCAACAGCCACCGGTGGCATATCGGATGTGCTGTCGTCAGAGTAGAGCATAAGGATATAATATGGATTCTCATTGGTTGAATAGTATGGGTCATTACTATAAATAAATATCTGTGCACTTTCATTGGCGATATTGGGGTTGTTTGTAAATTCCACATTTACATTTATGAAATCTCCGGGATTGATTATCTGCTCAGATGAGAAGTTGAGTATCTTGAATGCAGATGGGACCCCAGAATTTGGGTCCAACTCTATCTTTGAGACAGTAAGTGGGGAGTATCCAGCATTCGTTATGGTAAAAGGTTGGGATTCAGTCTTTGAAGGTGGGGTCTTGAAAACCAGCGTATCATCAGGTGAGACTGCAATCTTTGGATTTGATTCACCATTTAATTTTACAGTGATTGAAGGTTTTGAACTATCATCACTCTTGATAATAAGGGAGTTTGAGGACTTATTGTTTGTAGACGGTGCATATGTCACAGTGAGGAATGTTGTATCCTCTCCATTGGGGTCACCATTTGGTTTTAGAGTAACCTTGGGGGGGATTGCAGGGGAGTAACTAAATTCCGGGTTCTGCTGGGCAAACTTTACCTCATTGACATTCAGGTTTGAATCACCCAGATTCTTAATCCTTATCCTGAGATCCTTCTTCTCACCCTTCTTTACATCTCCAAAGTCCATTGTGATTGTGGTGGTATCCTCAAGCGTGCACTGACATAGTGGCAGTTCGCCCGGACAATCATCTGATTCACCACAGACCTCTATCCCACCGGATGTCCCCCTCCCTGTGAGATATAATTCATTTGCAGTGGTGCAGTTAGAATCATTTGTTGTAAGAACTATTTTGCCATTATAGGTGTCGGTGGTGGTGGGATTAAACTTAACCGTAATCTCCTGAGTCTCAGAGTTTGGCTTTAGGGAGAATGTATTTGAAGTCGGTTTTATTATCTGAAATGCTGAACCCAGAACCGGAGTCATTGTGACATTGAGTATTGATGGACCTCTATTTTTTACTATGGCTGTCAATGTCTTTGATGTATTCACCCTTTGCGGCCCAAAATAGAATGTCATCTGTATCCCTTTATTGTCACAGGTGAGGTCCTTTCCATCGGGTGATATAATCTGAATTGTCGCCTCCGATGTAGTGCCGTTTCCGATCAGATTTACAGTAGCCTCAGGGATGGTTGTATTTTCGGTAATAATCATAAGTTTGCCGAGGTCATTTGATTTATCTTTCTTGGGGGAGTAGAGCACAGTAAAAATAAAACTCTGATTTGCAGCAATGCTGGATGGTATCTCTTCTTTGATTGAATACACCCCATCCGCACTATCTGTGACGCTTATGGATTTTATTACTATCTGGTTTGTTGAGAGATTTGTAACTTTTATCTGCTCCTCATAAGTCTTATTGATTGTCCTCACCCCGAAATCAAGGTTGAATACACCCTTGTTTTCAGTCTCAAACTTTGTTGGAAGATTCGGATTTAATGCCTCAATCTTAATCCCCCTTGTAATGGCAGTTACAGTTCCATCATCACACTGACAGGCGAATAATATAATCAGAAGAAGCAAAGTAATTACATTTTTCATCTCTATAACCTCCTTCAGGTATCATAGAACAGGGTTAATTATATACAAAAAAGCCATATAAACAACAATAAATTAAAATACTTTACCCTGAATTATTTTTATGGGCCTGCTTCTCACAGAATCTGCCGGTGGTCGTGTCAGAATATCCCGCTGCTGTTATCTTTCCTTCGGGTTGAAGTGCGAGTGAATATATTTGATTGATATCTCCAATCTTGCTTACTACTATACCTCCATTACCGAAAGTATTATCAATACTTCCGTCTGCATTATATCTTACAAGAGCAAAATATACATCCTTTCCAGCAGGGCAGGCACTCAATATCATTGTCAGAACTATTGTCAATAGAAGACTAAAATAGATAAGGATTTTGTGCTTAAAGATTGTTTTGTCTTCTCTACCCATTTTCAACCTCCATAGGAGATTTACTCATATATTTTTTTTGGTTGTCAATAGTGGAGGATATTTGGAATAAAAAAAAGGCACACACTTAGGTGTGCCTTTCTGTCTGATGTTTATATAACAATTATTACTGTCTGTTCTTTACAATCTCATCTACAACAGAAGGGTCAGCAAGTGTTGAGATATCTCCCAGACTTGAGACATCACCCTCTGCAACCTTTCTCAGGATTCTTCTCATAATCTTGCCTGATCTGGTCTTGGGAAGGCCTGGTGTGAATTGAATCTTATCTGGCTTTGCAATTGGTCCAATCTCCTTCGCCACATGTGCTATGAGTTCCTTCTTGAGCTCCTCGGATGGAGTAAATCCGGTCTTCAATATTACATATGCATAGAGTCCCTGACCTTTTATATCGTGTGGGAACCCAACAACTGCTGCCTCCGCAACCGCCTTATGGGAGACGAGCGCACTTTCAACCTCGGCGGTACCAATTCTGTGTCCGGACACATTGACAACATCATCCACTCTACCCATCAACCAGAAATAGCCGTCTTCATCCTTTCTTGCACCGTCACCGGTGAAGTAATAGCCGGGGTATTGTGTAAAGTATGTGTTTTTGAATCTATCCGGGTCATTGTAGACACCTCTCATCATCCCGGGCCAGCTCCTCTTTATTACAAGATAACCACCTTCGTTTACTGAACAGGGGGTACCATCCTGTCTGATTACCTCAGGGACCACACCAAAGAATGGGAGTGTTGCTGAACCCGGCTTTAATGGCCATGCACCTGGAAGAGGGGTGATAAGGATGCCACCGGTCTCTGTCTGCCACCATGTATCTACTATTGGGCACTTCCCTTTGCCAATTACATTGTAGTACCATATCCATGCCTCTGGATTTATTGGTTCACCAACAGAACCAAGCAGTCTAAGACTTGATAAATCATGTTTATTGGGCCACTCTTCGCCATCCTTCATAATTGCTCTAATGGCAGTGGGGGCAGTATATAATGTATTAACCTTGAACTTTTCTACTATATGCCAGAATCTGTCTGGCTTTGGATAATTGGGGACGCTCTCATACATTAATGAAGTTGCGCCATTGGCAAGTGGTCCATAAACAATATAGCTATGACCTGTTACCCATCCGATATCCGCTGTGCACCAGAAGATATCTTCATCATGATAGTCAAATATATATTTGAAGGTGGTCGCAACATAGACCATATATCCACCAGTTGTATGCATAACGCCCTTGGGTTTGCCGGTAGAACCAGATGTATAGAGTATGAACAATGGGTCTTCTGCATCCATCTCTTCGACCGGACAATTATCATCAACTTTTGCCATCTCCTCATGCCACCATACATCCCTTCCGGGCTTCATCGGTGTCTCATATTCTGCCCTCTTTACTACAATACATTTCTCAACACCGGGGCACATCTCCATTGTCTTATCTGCGGTCGCCTTCTGGGTGATAAACTTTCCACCTCTGTAATATACATTTGCTGTTACCAGAATTTTTGAACCACAGTCAAGTATTCTGTCTCTTAAAGACTCGGCACTAAATCCACCAAAGACCACTGAGTGAATAGCACCGATCCTTGCACAGGCGAGCAGTGCGATTGGGAGTTCTGGAATCATCGGCATATAGAGAGTAACTCTATCACCTCTCTTTACACCATTTGCCTTTAAGACATTTGCAAATTTACATACTTCCTTATGAAGTTCTTTATAGGTAATCTTCCTGACATCATCTTCTGGTTCGCCCTGAAAGAGGATCGCCACTTTATTCTCGTTCTTTGTACCAAGGTGTCTATCAAGGCAGTTATAAGAGAGATTTGTCTTACCACCGATAAACCACTTAATCTTTGCATTCGGGAAGTCCTCTTCATTTACCTTATCCCATTTCTTAAACCAGTGGAATTTTGATGCAATCTCTCCCCAGAAGCCTTCAGGGTCCTCAATGGAGCGCTTATACATCTCTTCGTACTGCTGTCTGGATTTGATATAAGCCCTCTCAACAAAAGAAGCAGGTGGTGGGAATACCCTTTTTTCCTGACTCATTGAAGTAATGGTCTTTTGTTCCGACATACTATACCTCCTTAAATTGTTTTGTCGTTTACATCAGATGGCATCCACGCGCCAACAGAGTTTTTGAGGTATCATTTTAATAAAAGGCTGTCAATAAAATTTGACACAGTGAGTCAAAAAAATCATTACAATCCAAAAATGGAGAAGCCAATTTTGAAAATAAAGGATAGGATTACCGCTACAGAGAAGTTTAGCAGGATAGAGAAGGTTGTTAGCCTGATTCCCCCCTCCTTATATGTAGTTGAGATGGTAGCAATGCAGGGGATATAGAATGTTATAAATACTGTTAGAATCCATATTTGAGAAAGTGAGAGGACCGATATCACATTCTCTGTACCGAGTGCCTGGTAGATCATCAAAAGTGAGAGTTCCTTCCTGAAGATTCCTAAAAATAGAGATATCCCGAGTGTATCGGGCAGTCCGAGTACAGATGCAGTGAGAGGACGAAGGTACTGATTTATTAAGGTGCTAACTCCATAGTGGTCAAGTAGTGAGAGAATCAGACTTGAGACAATGATGACAGGCCAGGCGAAGAGAAAGAACTCCTCCAACCTGAACCAGAGCTTCTTAATCAGTGCCCTGATGTATGGAATCCTGAGTGGAGGCACATCCATTATGAAGCCTTCAGACTCTACTCTTTTTAACCTTGATATGATTGTTGAGAGAATAAAGATTATTAGGACATTAAAAAAATATAGGGCAAGTGTTGGCATCCAGCCCAGATATTTAGTGACAAGGGCAAGAATCACAACTGTTCGGGCTGAGCAGGGGATAAACGAGGAGAGGAGTATTACAATCTTCTTATCGCGGCTGTTTTCAAGTGTCCTTGCGGCCATAATTGCAGGTACATTACATCCATATCCCAGAAGAAATGGAATAATGGCTTTACCGTGCAGGCCGAATCTGTGCATAATTCCATCCAGCATAAATGCAACTCTCGGTAGTACCCCACTGTCTTCCAGAATAGCGAGAAATAGAATAAGGGGGATGAGATAAGGGAGCACAATCCCCACCCCACCCTGAATTCCATCCATTAAGCCCCCCAGGAGAATTTTAATAATTCCATCAAAGTATCTTAAAATCGTATCCTTTAGGGAATCAAGTGGCCCCTCTATCAGGGTTGAGAGGGTATCACCGAGGAGAAATGTAAAGAAAAAAATCAGTCCAAAGACTGCCGAAAGAGAGATCACCCCTCCTATTGGATTTATCAGAAATCTATCTAAATCATTAAGAAAATTTTTCCCACCTCTGCTCCTGACAGAACTTATTTTTTCAGAGATATCCAGCACATATGCATGTCTATGTGAGGCAAAGACGCTCTCCTCTGGCCAGTTGTGTAGCTCTGCGAGTTCAAGCCTCCTCTTACGAATAAAGTTGAGAAATTCTAAATCTTCAATTCCAATCAGTCTCTCAAAGTGCTCATCCTTCTCAAGCGCCCTTATTATAAAGAATCGCCTGTTGTTTTCGGGATACTTTCTTAAAATACTCTCTGGGAATCTCTCTTCTATACCAGATATACACTCTTCAACATCTCTATCATATACTGGCAGGATAGGAGAGAAATTTTTATAATCAAATTGCACAACATAATCAAATAACTCACTTATTCCCACACCTTTTACAGCGGTTATAGGGAATGCCTTTATTCCTGTTAATTGATAGAACTTTTCAAAATCAATTATAACACCCTTCTTCTCTGCCTCGTCCATCATATTAAGAGCTACAACCATCGGTTTTTTCATCTCAATTAACTGAACAGTGAGTTCCAGTGACCTTGCGAGCATTGTTGAATCAATGACATTAATAATGAGGTCTATATCTTCTGAGAGGATTTTATCTCTGGCGAGTCTCTCTGCCTCATCATAGGAATTAATAGAATATGTCCCCGGCAGGTCAATTAATCTTATCCTGTTTCCCTTGTAGTTTACTCTTGTCTCAGTAAATGTAACAGTTGTACCAGAAAAGTTGCTACTCACCACATAATAACCGGATACAGCCGTAAAGAGCGTAGATTTCCCGCAATTTGGTTGACCTACAAGCGCAACTCTTAATTCTCTCTTCATCGTTTATTCCTCCGTAGACAGATTAAATACTATGCTCAGCCGAAAGATAAATAAAGAAAAAATTTTCTTTATCACCAAAATCTCTATAGAGTCCCAATCCGGGCACAACCTGAAAATCCTTTTTAAGATTTAAACCAGCCCTTAAACCTATGCCGGATACCATTTGAATCTCTTCCTTTTCACCTATTTTCATTAAATATTCATTTAAGAATTCTAAATTGTCAATCATCACAAAAATATATGAGCCTCCAATGTTAAATTGATAATTCTTACTTTTTATGTCATATCTGGTCCCCGAATTTAAGTGGACAGCGAACCTATCTGAAATATTCAAACTGAGAGGTAGATTAATTTCAACTCCCCACCCAATCTCAGTATCAGCATACTTCTTATCTGCCGTGGGCAGCACCAGAGAGATTCTTGGTGCAAGGGCAACTGTATCATCTAAAATGAGTTGATATCTATAGTTCAATAAAGTTTCACCAAGATAGTCATTCCAGTTAAATGTGGCTGAAATCTGTGAGGTCTGTCTCAATAATGGCCACTCCTCGGTATATGAGAAACTCAAATTATTAGATTGTGAAAAAGAGCAATTAAATATGTGCTGAATAACATTCTCCTCCTGATTATAGCCCTCTTCTATCAAAAATGAATTATCATTCAGTTTTTCCCCATACACAATAGACGGAAACTGGAAAATATGAAAAAATGTTAAAATGAATAAAACAATAAAACCAAAATATTTATGTCTCATAGTCATACTCCTTTCTTTGTTTTGATGACCTGCCAATGACACATAATCCCAACATAAAATGCCTCGGACTATTACAATTTTTTACCAAAGACCTGCTAACTCATATCCCAAAAATGGCGGACCCCTTATTTTCAGGCAAATAAATAGAATAACCTTAATGAATATAATAACGATAATCATTATCATTAATAGGTCAAAGAACTTAATATATTTCAGTTCAGCCGAAATTAGAATCATTGAAAAAACTTTGATATTTTGAGAATCTAATTATTTACCAGTTCAACTTCTATCTTCTGAGCCATTCCTCTGCCAATCATTACCTTTAATGGTGAATCTACACCCTGAATCATAACGGGGCCATTAAACGGGGCATGCCTGATAGTCCTAACCTTCATACCCTCATAAATACCCATAGAGTTTAGCCTCTCAATAAATCTTCTTCCGCCATTGAGTGTTTTGATGAGGACGACCTCTCCATTGTCAACCTCTGCAAGTGACATAACTCTACCCTCCTTCATCCCTCCTTTTTAAGACAATCTTTGCAAATACCATAGATCTCTAATTTGTGTTTTAAGACTTTGAATCCTTCCTTCTTTGCCATCTCATTTTGTAACTCCTCTATTTTTTCTGAAAACACTTCAATAAAGGCACCACATTTCATACATATAAGATGGTCGTGATGTGAGCCCCCATTCATTAATTCATACCTTGTCTTTTGATTCCCTATCTTTATCTCATTGAGAATCCCCGCCTCACACATTAGTCTTAGATTCCTGCATACAGTTGCAAATCCTATGGTGGGATTTTTCCTCTTCAGGTGTTCATATATCCCCTCCGCTGTTGTATGTTTACCACAGTTGATTATCTCATTCAAAATCTCATCTCTCTGAGATGTATTTCTGAGACCTCTTTCAGTGATAAATCTCTTAAAATCGCTTCTTATAGTATCCTTCTTCTTCATAATGCTACCGATAATCAATATCATTAACAATTCAGTCTGTCAAGAACTTTGTGCAAAATATTTATAAGTTATCCGGGTAATAATCCGGGAAAATTTAAGGACAGGCGCTGCTCAATCCAGTCATCAAGACCAATTCTCTCCCTTTTAATTTCTCCTTCTTCACCTTCAAAGACTGTACCCCAGCTGGCACAACCATCTTTCCAGTAAAATCCACCCAGTGAAAATATACTATCAGACTTATATAATACATAATGTCCGCCATACAAGAAAAACAGATACATATCTGGTTTATCTCCAATCTTATCTACCACACCAGCCATCTGTAAATCGCCATTACCATCATACTGGAGCATTAAAAACTTCTCTCTATAAAATACATATCTTGTCTCATTACTCCTGCTATTCCCATACATCATTAAGAATCTTGATTTTTTATCCATAAAAAATTTGCAGGTCTAAAGTAATATGTATAGTTGATTATTCTATAATATATTTTCTGGGATTGACATTGATGCCATTTACAATCACTTCATAGTGCAGGTGTGGTCCGGTGGATCTACCGGAATTCCCGACAGTACCTATTACCTGTCCCCTTATTATTCTGTCTCCAACCTTTACCTTTATCTCGTTAAGGTGCCCATAAGATGTAACAATTCCAAGTCCATGGTCAATCACTATCTCATTTCCGAGCCCGGAGTGGAAACCTGTTGAAATTACCGTACCATCAGCAGGTGCCAGCACAGGTACACCTATGCTTGTAGCAATATCCAGACCTTTGTGAAAGGTCTTCTCCCCGGTAAAAGGGTCATATCTAAAGCCAAATTCGGAGGTAACCCATCCAAAACAGGGCCATCGGGCTGGAGTACTCCTCAGTATCTCCTTCCTCTCTTCAAAATATCTGTGAATACTATCCATCTCCTTCTCATTTGAATCATATTCCTGTGAGAGGAGCTGTATCCTGCTTCTAAGTACTGAAAGTCTCATCAATTTTGTGCTATTATCCAGATTGGAGATCTCCTCCAGCGATGCGACCTCCAGCATACTCTCCCGCGGTAGCTCAACAGGTCCGATTGAGAGATTACGGTCAGAATCACTTATATTAGCAATTAGCTTAATCTTATTCTTAAAGATTTCCAACTTATTCAGAGATTCAGCAAGCCTTCTGGTCTCAGTGGACAATTCCTTCAATTCAAGGGATAGCTTCTGATTCTCCTCCCTGAGTCTGAGATTCTCCCATGCCATATCCTGAATAAAGATAGAATGGATAAAAACTACGGAGAAGACCACAAATATAAGGCAGAACAATGCCAGCGCAATTACAATACTCTTTTTTGTAATATGAAACTGATACCTCTTAGGCGAATCCTGGGGAATAAAAAATACAGTATATTTACTATTCTTCAATCAAAAACTCCTGCAGATAAGTAGTGCTTAAAAAATTCAATACAAATTCCATACCTATCAAAATATTTGATATATTGTCAAGTAAAAACTTTTATAGTATCAAGCCTCATCTGACCATTGGAATCAGACCCAATGGGTGCCATCTCATCCACTCCTCTCTGAAAAGTTAAGGCAAACCCATTATCAGAGGCAGAAGGATGTCTCAATTCATTCGCCTCAACTACAATTGTTCCCCATTTAACATCAAAATACGACCTGAGTTTTAATATCTTTATCCTTTAACCGTATGACAGAAAGGTAATTCTCCTTAAAAGGCTTAATTATCGGTGTGTACGAGCAGAAAGCCACACTGGTAAAATGTATTTAATTTAAATGAAATTCTTTAAGCCAGATCTAATATGCTTGACTTTACAAAAAAAGCAAAATAGAAGTTCAAATGCGATTATATCATTTTTGGAGGTGAGTTTATGAAGTCATTAAAAGGAACAAGAACTGAGAAGAATCTTCTGACTGCCTTTGCCGGTGAGTCTCAGGCAAGGAATAGATATACTTATTATGCCTCTGTTGCAAAGAAAGAGGGGTATGAACAGATATCTGCAATCTTCCTTGATACGGCTGATAATGAAAAGGAGCACGCAAAGAGATTCTATAAGTTTTTAGAAGGTGGAGAGGCAGAGATAACTGCATCCTTCCCTGCAGGGAAGATTGGAACTACTGCAGAGAATCTACTGCATGCGGCTGAAGGTGAAAAATATGAGCATTCTACAATGTACCCGGAGTTTGCAAAGATAGCAGAAGAGGAAGGATTCAAGGAGATAGCCGCAGTATTTAGATTCGTCTCGGTTGCAGAGAGAGGACATGAAGAGAGGTACCGGGAATTATTAAGGAGTGTTGAGAGTGGCACAGTATTTAAGGCGGATAGAGCGGTTAAATGGAGATGCAGAAACTGTGGCTATATCCATGAGGGAGAATCTGCACCAGAGCAGTGTCCTGCCTGTGCCCATCCAAGGTCATACTTTGAAATTTATCATAAATAATCTCAATATCCTGAACAGACAGAACAGGTAGGGTCTCTATTTATTCTTATTTTTCTGAATTCACACTTTAAGGCATCATAAGTTATTAAATAATTTTCTGTTGTTGGGAGATTCAGTAAAAATTTGATTCCCTCAGTTACCATTAGTGTTGCTATTGTTCCAGCCACACTCCCGAGTACACCAGAGTTTGAACAGGTTATTATATCAGCCTCATCTTCTGGCCTATCAAATATGCAATTATAACAGAATGTTTTATGTGGAATTATGAGCATCATATTCCCTTCAAACCTTACAACAGAGCCACTAATAAGTGGTCTATTCTGTTTTACTGCCAGCATGTTGATTAGAAATCTACTCTCAAAATTATCAGTGCAGTCAAATATCAGGTCATATCCATCAAATAGATTACCAGCAGTCTCTCCTTTTAGCCTTAAATTATAAGTCTCAATCTGAATCTCTGGATTCATACTCTTTATTCTGTCTTGTACAACAAGAGATTTACTCTTATTCGTATCCTCAGTAGTATATATTATCTGTCTTGGAAGATTGCTCAAATCTACTCTATCATCCTCTACAACCCCTATCCTACCGACGCCAGAGCCAGCCAGATACATAAGAAGTACAGAGCCAAGCCCACCGGCGCCAATTACAAGCACCTTTGATTCAAGGAGTCTTTTCTGTCCGATTCCTCCCACCTCCTTTAATAGAATCTGTCTTGAATACCTCTTTATCTGTTCTTCTGAGAATTTCATTATTTGAGCCTTCTAATCCTGATTATCCATTCGCCCTCTGCGATCTTTTCAGTACCTAAATACTCCTGACCCTGATAGAGGAATGCCTTTGGCAGGCTCTTTAATGCTGTAATATTATCAAGGTGTATCTCTAATACACCACCCACTTCAATCTCCTCAAGGGCGAGTTTTGCCCTGATAAAGGTATATGGGCATTTCTCATTTCTGATATCAACCCTGCCCGCAGAGGTGGTATTCCCTTCTTTCATTGTATTGTATTCAATAGATTTTGACATTCCTTTGCTATCTCTGAGCCTTTCCATTTATTGACACAGGAATTGAGATAAACCTTTGCCTTATTAATCTCTCCCTTCTTCTGATATATCTTTGCGACCCCAAGAAAGACCTCTGTGTCATCACCACAGGCGTTGATAAAATTCTCAAAGTGCTGTTGAGAGAGTTCATAATTATTATTTTTGAGGTATATCTTTCCAAGAGCCTTCAATGTTGGACAGAAGGTCTGCCCCCTTTCAAGTGATTTCTGATAGTCCGCAATAATCTCATCATCTTTTGCCAGGCTATACCTCTGTTTTATCTCTGCTATAAGGAAGTATGGTTCAGGGTTATCGGGGCAATTTTCTCTGTACTTATTGAAATTTTTTATCGCATCAAGCGGTTGATTTGTCTCTGAATATATCACACCGAGCACACGATATCCGAGACAGAAATTTGGCGATATCTGAAGTGCGGTATTTAATTCAGAGAATGCCTCCTTAATCTGTCCATTTTTATAATATGCCCAACCTAAATTTGTATGTGCAAAATGTGGTGAGGAATATACCAGAAAGCTGAGTGCCTTCTTGAAATTTTCTATCGCCTCATTATACCTTCCCATCTCGGTATAGACCCTTCCGAGATTGTTGTAATAATCTGGAATATTTGGATTGAGTGAAATAGCCTTCTTAAAATGAATCTCAGCCTTCTGATAGTCACTTAGCCCTAAATACATCAAACCGAGGGCATTGTGGGCATCTCCAAATTCGGGGTCCAGTTCTACCGCCTTTACGAACTGCTCAAACGCTGCCCTCCCCTGATTCTTACTAAGATAATCACAACCGAGGTCATAGGCTATACGGGAATTCTTGATATCCCTTTGAGCAGTCGCAGGGCAACCGAAGATTATGAAGCTAAAAAGAAGAGAGAAGACGAGCAAGCCTGCGGGTAAATGCATCCGAATATATTTCACCGGATAGTATCCTTGTCCTTTGCGTTGTCCGTGATTGAATATTTTTATTCTCATCAGATACCTCACTGGCTGGTCTCTTTATCTCCTTTGAAACGGTGGTTCGTCTTGTAATATATGTATGAAACTCATCTATATTTCTGTAAGCAAATGGACATTCCAGGAGTATCATTCTCCGCTCCTCATCTGATGACATCCTGAAATGGGTATTATTCATAATAAATCCCATATTTTCACAGAATGCCACTGCCTCCTCCTCCGCCTCTGAATAAGTATTTAGCTCAATATCCTCATTATCCCAGAAATAGATATCATAAGCCTTGAGCGAGTGATAATAAATCATTATAAACATTGAAAAGGAATCGCGGATATTTCTATATCCACAGATAAATGCACTCCCCTCCGCCACACCTCCACCATAGCGGGATACCTGAATTCTGTTTGAACTGAGATAGAGTGTAATAATATCCTCAGCCTTAAGCGACCATATCTGTTTGTCTGTTCTATATTGATACATAACTTACCTAACAGTTGCCTCAATCTCAAAGTCTTTTATTATTGGATTTGCCTCTTTTGATAAAAATTTGAAATCAATAAGGGGCTTATCAATCACCACATTGTTTTTACCAGCAGAGCCTTCACCAATGATTACCTCTGTAAATGCACTGGATACTGGATTCGTGACCTCATCTTTAGCCTTCACACCAGTAAGTCTGATAGTATTCTTTCCATTCTGCAAATATTTTGTGAGTTCCATTACGATCTGTTCATCCTTATTTGTAATCTTTTTGACCCAGCTGCCATTTATAAAGAGGTCTATGTCATATCCACCCCTTCCATCCTTTGAAATCTGGGTAACAAGGAAGTATGCCTTTGCCACTGACGGGGAGGCTGGTTTTTGAGCCTGCTCATCCGCCGTCTTAACAATATACTGGGGGGCTGATATGTAAATATTTCCATCCTTATCAATTTTGATATTAACCGACTTAAACTCCTGATCCCTGACGCCATCAATCTTCACACCATTTAGAAAAATAGAACCAGCCAGAAGTGGAGTTACAAAGAGAAAGGAGATGATAAATTCAATAAGAAATCTCTTTTTCATCACAAAACCTCCTATCAAAAGATATATATTACCTTAATTATTAAAAAAATCAACTACTACTGATATATCTTCCAATCATTGCTGTCCAGAATAATCTGCTTTGAGAAGTTAACTATTTGTAAAATGTGATTCATATTGATATAGATCCTTCTCTCCAAAATTCAATATCTAAGAGGTCTAAATGGATGTGATTTGTTTTATATTACTTTTACAGAAGATAAAATATCCATAATCAACTATTTTCTAATGACTCCTTTACTATCTCATTTTTAGCCGGACAAGGTCCTTTTGTTAAATTATTTCACTTATCGGCGAAATTCACATTGAAAAAGGTTGTTATATGTGATATGTATTCAACCTTATATATGACTGTGAGAGAAAAAATGAAGATTGAAGAGACAGAAATCCGGGTAATGTGTGAGAAGCGGGTGGAACGAAATAAAATAATGGTGAGTGGCTTTTTGGGGGAAAATGGGAAGGAGCAAAGAATTTTATAAGCATGGGGAGATAATTATTTATGAATAAGATCAAAATTCCTCAATATTATGATTGGTGGTTTGATAGTGCGATTGAGTTTTTGGGGCATCTCCTGAAAACTGTTGCCAATGTGGAGGTTGAATGGGATGATGGGATAAGCTTTGAAGAATTGAATGACAACAAAGTCAATATCTTAGTTGAAGAGATAGAGCGATTAATTCCATATAAACTTAAATATCAGAAGACCAACGAAAATGGACAGACAGAAATTAAAAACAGGGCATATTTACCAACTATGCATCAAGGGAAGTATGTAAATTTCTTAGGAAAATCTAAAAAAGAAAAAACTGACATTTTAAAAGCACTTTTAACGTCATCTGATAACTCAGGCTCAAAAATATGCGATATTTGTTCCAGAAATTATGGGAACGATTTTGGTATCTCACAGGTGTCGCAAATTGTTTATCCAGTTTCTCCCGGTAGTCTGTCTTCACAGTGTGGCGTAAGAAAAATACGAGCAAACTATAATTGTTGTCCTCAATGTGCTGTTCTCGGATGTATTGAATGGCTTGATGATATTCCCTTCCTTTCAAACCACAAGAATTTAACACATTATTATCTGTTTCCAAGAATTGAGCAATTAGAACAACTTCATAGAGTTAAAAATCTCATCAGAAGCAATTTGAATCTCAAACCATATTCTAATGTTTTTTCATTAACAAATGAATATCCTCTTGATGAATATTCGTTGCTTCTGCTTTTATTTGAGAAAATGATTAGAAATATCAGGCAGATTGAGAAAATTGAGGATATTTTATGTAAGGATTGGATTGTCTTAAAAATAAAAGGCACCGAAGCAACATATCAGACAAGTTATACATACCTGAATGAGATAACAATCCCAAACATTAAATCTCTTGAACATATTTTTAGCGAGATAAAGGAACCTTATTCAGGTTTTATTGATAAAACTTTTGCCGCTCCAATTAAAGAAGGTGTTTCAAATGACATTCGTAATTTGATTATAGAGGAGAATAAATGTTTTATGTCGCAAGGTCTTCTTTTGGATGATTTTCATACATTTTCAAAAGCCTTTCAAATAAGGCAGAACTGCGGAATTGCTTTCCCAAAAGATTCAAAAGAGATTTTTGAGAGATTAATAACATTATGGAGGTGTAAAAAATGATAAGGTTTGAACAAGATGAGTTAGAAATCATGAAAAAAAGTGGGCAGGTTATAGGACATGTGGGAAACAACTATATCTCAGAAATTTATCAATTGGATAGAACACGGACAGTTGAGGAATTTGAAAAGCAGATTAAAAATATAGCCTTACGCGCAATAAGTATCGGGAAAAAGGAAGAGGAATCAGTTTATACAAAACCGCTTGCGGACCTAATGGAGGTGGTAAACAAGTATAAAGATAATCATGATGAGATAAAGGATATTGTCCTGGTTTATGCAACATATTATTTAGGAGCTATTAAACACTCAAAAAAACAAGGAGGTATTGAAAATGAAGGCAATTAATGCTGTATGGATGGCGAGGACAGATTTAACAAATCTGAACTCTGGTATTGGTGGAAGCAATCTTGTGGATGTAAAGAAATATAAACTTCACGGTATTGACTATCCCTATGTAAGCGGTCAGGCAATGAGGTACTACTGGAAAGAGGCAATTAGAAGATTAATTACACCAAATGATTACTGTGTTGCAAATGACAAAGGCGAGACATGCGGAGATATTGCAGGTTGCATTCTGGACGATCTTTTTGGATTTATGACAACCATTAAGAAAGGCGAAGATACACCAGGTGGGGCAAGAACCCGTGTATCGCCTATCAAAATGTCTCCAGCAATGGGTCTGTTATCTTTACAGGATAATCTAACTATTGATTTTTTAACCAGGAGGAAACCACAGGAAACAGCAGGTGAATTAAAAGGAGATATAGTAAATGTTGAGCTTGCTGTCAATCTCTATAAAGCTGGCTTTTCTATTGATGTTGTTAAGGTTGGTGGTGAGGAGAAAATAGACCCTAATGAAAGGAAAAGCAAAGGTATTGTGTATGAGATTGATGGAGAAGAAAGAAAGAAAAGAATTTTATTAGCATTAGAGGCATTTAAAAATATCTCTGACTTTTCAAAACAGGCAAGAGTACTGACAGATTTTTCTCCTGATATTATCCTTCTATCTATACAGGACAATTATAACCACCTAATACAAAAGGCGCTTGAAATAAGACCTAATTCAACTGTTGAGTTAAATACAGAAAGACTTGATGAGATCCTTGGTGATTTGAAGAAATCAGGGAACAATATCTTTGCAGGGCTACTATCAGGAGCGTTCAAGAATGAAGATAAAATTAAAGAAATTTTAATAAAGCATGATATAACTGTTACTACTCCCATACAGGCTATTGATAATGTTTACAATAAAATTAACGGATTGACTCTTGAAGGAAAGGAGGAGAAATAAGGGAATAGGTCATGAATGGTCTGAGTTTTATTCTTGATACACCTTACATCGTTAATTTCAGAAAACCGTACTCAACTATTACGCTTCTTTCATTTCCATTCCCGCCATTTACAACAGTCAGAGGATTGATTGCCAGTGCAATGGGAATGGGAGATTTAGCGACTAACAGAGATGCCTACAATAATGATTTGAATGACCTGCAGATTTCATTAAAGCCATTGAGTTCACCTGATAGATTTTTAGATATGGTTTTAATGAAAAAATTGAAATCTCCAGCGGATGCTAAAAAGAGAAGAGAGGTTTTAGAAAAAGTTGCAAGGAATAATTATGATTTTGCAGTCCTTGATAAAAAAGAAAGATCTCTTTATGAGAGACTTTGCTTACCTCAAAGCACGAGCGCGCCATTTGTAAAAGAGTATGTTACTCCGATAAAGTGCAAAGTATATCTAAAATACCAGGACCAAAAAAGAAATTCATTAGAAGATATTGCTGAAGCATTAATAAACCCTGCCCGTCCTTTATTCATTGGCTCATCAGACGACTTTGTAATAATCTCAGACTGTAAACCGGTAGATTTTATGCCTGATAAGAGCAAGATTATTGATTCTACAGTTAAAGTTGACAGCGAAATATATCCACTTAATAAAAAACTTATAGTAGGCAGAATCCCATACAGATTTATAGAATATGGTTCTAAAAAGAAGAGAGATTACTACCGCGAAGATTGGATAGTAGCGGCTCCAAAGGCAGGCGAAAGAGTTGAGTTAAACAAAGAAATAGATTGTTTTAAAACAGAAAATGAATATATCGCTTTCTGATGCCATAGCCAAAAGGCAAGAAAATAAAGGTGTATTTCAATCATTAGAAGGACACACAGAGGACAGCCTTATAATATTCAAAGACTATCTTTCAAAAAATTTATCTCTCTTAAAGAGATTCTCCAAAGACTTTTCCATAGATTATGAAAGCCTTGTGAGTATTATCTTTCTCGCTATTTATTTGCATGATGTAGGGAAACTAACAGTGGAGTTTCAAAAGAATATAAGAGAGGGTAAGCCATGTGGTGCTGTTTCTCATTCATTTTTTGGCTTTCCTTTTATTCATACTTCCCTGGAAAAAGACGATAAAGAGTTAGAGATTATACTTCGTCTTTGTATTTTATCCCATCATAGTCAGCTTTATAACAAATTATATGAAGACGCTGGACTCAACAATAGAGTTAATTATCTTTTGGAGCAAATGAAAATATTTGTAAGTAAGGCAGAAGAAATGTTTGATAGAATTGGAATAAACAATTTTATTAGTCTTAAATATATTCCAGTTTTTGAACAGCCTGTATACCATAATTCTTTTCAACTGAATGCTGATATTAAGGATGAACTTTCTGCATTAAAACACCGCCATAAGACTATGGTTGAAAATAAAGAGTCAAGAATGAAGGCTATTTACTCTTTTGTTTTATCTATCCTTAAATTCTGTGATGCAAAGGCAAGTGAGAATTTTGAAAAGGCTGAACTTAAAGGGGGTATTTATCAGGCAATGTTAAGAGGGAGAAATCCCGATATTGTCTATACTTCAGAGTTGTTTAAAACCGCTCAATCTAAAATCTTTAAAGGGGAACCTTATGAATATCAAAATCTCATTACCAGCATTCCAAACAATTCATCTCTTTTAATCTCAGCTCCATGCGGTAGAGGAAAAACAGAGGCTGCTTTATATAAAGCTATAGATATTATTAAGCAAGAAGGAATAAGCAGGATAATTTTTGCTTTGCCTACACAAATTACTTCAAATGCTATGTATTCAAGGTTGAAAGATATTTTTGGAGATGAAAATGTAGGTATTTATCATGGACTCAGCAGATTTGTTCATTACCTTGAGGGGAAAACTATAACCGAGGATGACGAGGATGTTATTCAGGACGATGATATATCAACAATAGTTAGAGAAGAAAAGGTTTTTTTGAAACCAGTAACAGTTACTACAGTTGACCATCTTGTTTATTCTTTGGTGCATGGATATAAACAGGCAGACTATGCACTTGGGAATATTTTAACTTCAGTGGTTATATTTGATGAAATTCACTACTATGAGCATCACACCTTACGTTACATTATTGAGGCAATGGAAATCTTAAAAAAACTTCATGTACCTCATATAGCAATGAGTGGGACACTTCCAGACTGTATTGTCAATAAATTAGGAAAAGATTATGCTTTGATTGAGGATAAGGAAGGATTTATGTTTAAACCTTTTCTGATTGAAACTCAACCCCATACTATAAATGAAGCCATTGATGAAATTGTCAGACTCTATGAAATGGGAGAAAAACAAATCGTTATCTTAAATACGGTCTCAAGGGCCCAGAATATCTATAGCCAATTGTTAAATAAAATTGGCGACAAAAACAATATCATTCTTTATCACTCAATGTTTACCCATTACGACAGAGCATATTCTAAAGACAGCAAAGAAGCCAAAATATTTGCATGGAAGAAAAACAGTCCTCATAGATGGATAATTGTTTCTACTCAGGCAATTGAGATATCTATTGATATTTCCTGTACTGTGATGCATACTGAGATTGCTCCGATTGATGCTATTGGACAAAGGGGAGGCAGGTTGAACAGAGGGGCAAAATATCATAACAATCGGGCAAAGATGTTTATTTACAGAACAGATAACTACAAGCCTTATTATTTTGGAAAAGATGGAGAGATTAATTTTGTCCAGCGAACAGAGGAAATTATTAAAGAAGGAGAAGTTACATATGAGATTATCAAAGATTGGTGTTCACAACTCTATAGTGATATTGAATTACCTCCACAGAATCTGGTGCGTGTATTCAATGAGTGTACACTTTTTGGTTATTCACCCAAAGAAGTGCGTTATTCCGAGGAAGACGGTAATTTGGTTAGGTTTAGGGAAACGCAATTTATAAAGCAGGATGTTATTCCAGAAATCTACTGGCAATCCGAATTAAAGGAAACGCCTGAATTAATTATGGTAAAAGTTCCCTATTGGTGGCTCAAAAAATATCCTAACTATTTTTATGCAGTTGATGAAAAATATACTATTTGCACTTTACCGTATAATGTAGATATTGGCTTTTTATTAGAAAACATATCAAGCGAAGATAAAAGTTGTCTAATTACTTAAGAATCAATGTTAATAACAAGCAGCATATTAGTCTTGCAGACAGATAGATTAGTTACAGATTCCCCATCAACACTCCGTGGATTTATTGCAAATTTATTTCCTGATAATCCCTTATTACACCATCATTTAAATAATTCTGACAAGAGTGGGCTTATGTATACTTACCCTAAAGTCCAATACAAGATAATAGATGGGATTCCAATGGTTTTGGGAATTGAGGAGGCTAAAGAAGTAGTAAAAACAATTTTGAATATTGACTATCTTAGTTTAAAGGGGAAAAAGTATTTGGTAACTGATAAAAAGTTGATTGAGCAAGATACAGATTTTGGCATTTCAGAGGATATACGTTCATATAGATTCCTTACCCCTTGGCTCGCTCTTGATGAGGAAAGTTATAATCGCTATAAAAAACGCAATCCTGAAGAAAGAAAAAAACAGTTAGAAACCATTATTATTGGTAATATTATTTCTATGTCCAAAGGACTTGAGTATGTGATAACAGACAAGCTGACTGCTAAAGTAAATGTTCACGAAGTCTCCACCTCTCTTAAAGGCACTCCAATGCTCGGTTTTCTCGGCACATTCTCCATCAACTTTGAAATCCCAGACTATTGGGGCATTGGGAA
>JBMFOP010000043.1:0-26698 GCA_049969675.1 Myxococcota bacterium
TTCCTTCTTCTTATCCCGCTCAACTTCTTTTCTATCTGGACTATTAAATTCATTGGCAGCCATCGGCTTAATATATTCTACCTCAAATACCGATTCGTTGTAGATTAAACCCTTTTTTATATTCTCAACCATTATCTGAATAAGAATAAAGTGCATCATCAAGGCGAAAACCAGTGAGAGCAATATCCTTTCCTTAAACATCCCCTTCCTCATAACAAAAATATTTTATTACTAAATGTTAAAAAAATCAATCTTTGGATGTGTTTTCATATGTATTGTTATTTATTACCTCCAATCAATATACTTGCACTTCTAACCTTAAAGCCTC
The DNA here is from genome assembly GCA_049969675.1 of Myxococcota bacterium. Classification (GTDB taxonomy): domain Bacteria; phylum Myxococcota; class SpSt-1050; order SpSt-1050; family SpSt-1050; genus SpSt-1050. The sequence goes on from JBMFOP010000043.1 coordinate 329, forward strand.
ACCTTTTTACGTATACTATGGGAAGTAGATAATAGACAATATAGAGGAAGTTGAACTTGCAAAGGGTATGAGGGAGATGTGATATTTTATCAAATGAAAAGACGATTTTTCTTTTCTGTCTCATTTTTCCTGATATCCTTTATAGGCGGAGGTATGAGGGATGTTAAACTGTATAATTATAATTTCCACTATCTTTGCCATTCAGGGAGAGAATATGATGATTAAATTTGATATTGAGACCTATAAACTAAAGAATGGTCTTACAGTCTTTCTCTATGAAGACCATACACTTCCAATAGTTGCAGTTGATGTAAACTACAATGTTGGTTCCAAAAATGAGGTAAGGGGAAAAACCGGATTTGCCCATCTATTTGAACATATTATGTTTCAGGGCTCAAAACATTTCAATGACGACTATTTCAAGGCTTTACAGGATATTGGTGGAGAGGTCAACGGCGCCACCAATCAGGACAGGACAAGATATTATGAGATAATCCCATCAAATTATCTGGAGCGGGCACTCTGGCTTGAATCTGACAGGATGGGATATCTCCTGGATGCACTGACAGAGGAGAGATTAAAAAACCAGATATCAGTGGTGATAAATGAATATAGACAGAATTATGAGAATAGACCTTATGGGATGGTCTACTTTGAGATGTTAAAACTCCTCTACCCTCCACATCATCCCTATAGCTGGCCAACCATAGGAATTCCAGAGGATATAAAGAATGCTACCCTTGAAGATGTGAGGGACTTTTTTACAAAATACTATTCAGTCAATAATGCTACGATAGCCATTGCAGGAGATATCAATAAAGAAGAGACAAAGCGGCTTGTTGAAAAATACTTTGGAACATTTAAGCCAGCAAAACCGGTTAAATATCTCTCTAACTGGACACCAAGATTGAATGAGACCAAAAGCGTAGTTATGAAAGATAATGTGAATCTTCCAAAGATTTACATATTATACCCAACAACAGCCGTATTTGAAAAGTTCGATGCCGAATTAGATATTATTGCCAAGGTTTTAGGAGAGAATGAGAACTCTCGCCTTTACAAATTACTTGTTAAAGAGAAGAAGATTGCATCAGAGGTGTCTGCCTATCAGTCATCAAATCAAATAGCTGGATATCTGGTAATAACAGCAACTCTATATCCCGATAAAGATTTCAATGAAGCCCGTGAATTGATACTGAAAGAGGTAAAAAGACTCACAAAAAGAGGTATCACAAAAGATGAGATTGAGCAGGCAAAGAGTTACTTTAAATCAGAGTTTATAAGAGGGCTAAAGAGACTCGGTGGGTTCGGTGGGATAGCAGATAGAATGAATTATTACTATCAAATGCTCGGAAATCCAAATATGTTTGAATATGATATAAAGCGATATGAGAATGCAAGCCTAAAATCTGTTAGAGACGCGGCAGAAAAATATCTCTCATCCAATTATGCTGAAGTAGTAGTCATACCTGAAAAAAATATTCAATATAATAGAGATGAGATAGATAGGAGTAAGATGCCAGATGGATCTGTGGAGAAAGAGTTGAATCTACCTCTGGCAAAAAGAATTTTGACATCCACAGGTTATAATCTTTACATAATGCCATATTCAAGACTTCCACTTAACTATATCAGCCTTGTCATTCCGGCTGGCTCTTCAAAAGACGAAAAGAGGTTTGGGATAGCAAACTTTACAGCAAATATGCTCTTAACCGGTACAAAGAGTCTAACACAGGAAGAGATACAATCAAGACTTGATATTCTGGGTTCTACTATAGATGTTCAAACAGATGCCGATATAATGACTATTACTGCCACCTTTCTCAGTGATAAGGCGGAGGAGACATTACAATTACTCGCAGATATTCTATTTAATCCATCCTTTGGAAAAAAGGAGATAGAGATCTTAAGAGAGAGATATTTAAATACACTTTTGAGACTGACAGACCAGCTTCCATTTGTGGCTCAAGCCACTATTATAAAACAATACTTCAAGGATAATCCATACGGACATCTATCAATTGGAGATATAGAATTTTTAAAGTCTGTAGATAGAGAGGAGATTGTAAAATTCTACAATGACCATATCCTCTCAAACAAACCAATACTTGTTTATACAGGTCCTTTTAATGATGGAAAGATAAAAGGTCTGATTGAGAGATATATCTCAGGTTTTAAGATATCAAAGAACATCAATTCCACAAAGTTAGAGAGGAAAGAGGCTCCAAAAGGAATAAAGATATTCTTCGCCAATAAACCCCACTCCTCCCAATCACATATTATGTTTGCATTTAAAGGAGTAATGAGAAAAGATGAGCAATTTGAGAGTGCATATACCACAAATACAATATTTGGTGGTTACTTTTTGAGCAGACTGAATATGAGATTGAGAGAGGAGAAGGGATTTACATATGGGGCGAGAAGCAATCTGAGATTCTATCTCAATGATTCAGTATGGACAACCTCTACATCAGTTCAGGCGGACGCCACTAAAGAGACAATAAAAGAGACAATAAATGTAATAAAGGAGATGCAGAAAGAAGAACTGCTCTCTGATGACGAGTTAAATAAGGCGAAGGGATATCTCATCAGGAGGTTCCCTATAGAATTTGAGACAATTGATAATATTCATTCAAAGTTGATTAATATAGCAATTTATGATCTACCCGAAGACAGCATCAACAGGGAATATAAAAAACTGAAAGAGATAAGCAAGGCAGATGTAATTAAGATATCAAAAGAGTATATTAACCCTGAAAATCTAATAATTGTCATCGTTGGAGATAGAGAGAAGGTCTTTGATGGTTTAAAAGAGATTTCAAAGGATATAACCGAGGTCTCACTCTTTGGAGATGAACTTCATTAATTATTTATCAGGTGTCTTATTCGGGTCGTATAACCACTCAAATTCCAGCCAGCTCCCTTTGACCTTCTTTGCTTCATATAACACATCTGAACAGGAGGCAGTATCGGACATCCTCTTTGCCCTGAAATAGCTATGCCTCTGATCGGGATGTTTGATGGACTCTGTATCGTAGATGAGACTTTTGGGATTTGCATCAATTATATTCTGTTCACTTCCATGGTCAAGAAGTCCTTGCAGGTGATTCTCATCCACAACATTTATCAAAAATTTTACCCACCACCTCTGAACATTATATACCTCACCGGTTAGAACACCGGACATAATATTTGTCATTCCGGGCTTTCCATCTCTATCCTGATCAATAATTCTCGGGTCATTTATATTATAATGAGTGGGCAATGGGTCGGTCTCTGGATTCTCAAGTAGAGCACCTCTAATCTCAAGCAATCTATCTGTCTCCATATATGCGCCCTTTACCAGTTCGGGAACTACCATTATTCTTTGAACATTAATTGGTATATTATCTGTATACTGCTCTGGAGTAATCATCCATGCAAGGTCCTGCCAGTTTGGATTTTCATCATTAAAGTTCTTGAGTTCAATGGAACACCACTTTTCATAAAATATCAACTGATCACCTTTCTGAACAATCTTGACCAGCATATAATTGTTTGAAACAGTATCCTGCGAGTTTACAAGCGGGACATGTAGAGTTCTGACCGCAGTATTCATCATAAACCCCCAGATCCCCTGATATTTAAATGCAGGCCTTGTTGGATTACTATCGTTCCCCCAATCAACCCCACCTTCTCTCAATACACACTCACCAAAGACCTCTTTCCCTACTTCAGCCTTTGCATTCGCCTCTTTATCAACACCCCCGGGTAATTCACACTCATATTGCCAGCCATGTAAATAGCAATCCAGGTCCCTGAAGCATCGCCTGTAGCAGACCTTCTCATTATCCTTACAGTAGAATCCTCGCCCCATTCTCTTACAATCACCATCAGAATTACATTTGAGTGCACAATAATCATTTCTACAGATATAGTTCGTACTCTTATAGGCGTCAACACACTCTCTATCTGACTTACAGGGAATATCTTTTGTAATCACACACCTCTCATCCTTAGACCCCTTAGGAATACATCTACCACACGGAGAACATTCATAATTATTCTCCTCATCGGGAGATGAGAGCTTGAATACACAGTCCTTTGAACTCACACAGTCAATAGAACAGAGCCTTGTTTTCTCATCACAATATCTGCCACTTCCACACTCCATATCATAACTACAACTCTGATAACCAAGTGCATCCTCCGAAATAGAAAATCCATCCTCTCTAACACAAGATATAAGAAGTAGAAGGACCAAAATCGCAAGAGATATATATTTAAACCTCATAATATCCTCCATCTTTATCTCTTAAAAATAGTATATCAAATTCGCACCCAGAGCGATGACGAGACCATATGAGATATAGCCAGGGAATCCCGGATTATTGGTCTGTAGTCCCTTTGCCTCAAGCATCGGAGAATTTGAAAGGAGTGTAGTTGAATCATCCGGGAATTCATCAAGTATCAGTCCCACATCCTTATATGTTGTTCGCTTAAACATATAAAAGATCTGTGCCATCCCATTAAGGGTAAAGGACCTATCAAAGAGCCTGAAATCATATTTGTGCCCGAGTGAAAATGCCATCAGGTCATTATCTACATAATTTGTCCTCCCTATCTGTGGAGGGACAGGTGTAGGATAGTAGGCAAATCCCAGTTGAGCCGATTTATTATTTGAATAATCCCAGTTGAGATTTCCAAGAAAATTGAAGGTGCTCTCAAAATGGAACTTCTTCTCAATCTCCTTACTCATTGGATTATCCAGGACAAATGGATGTCTGTTGTGTTGGTCTCTATAGAGTGGCCACTCCTGAAATAGTACTGCAAATTGTAAAGAAAATCTTGAATATTTCAGTCCCATACCCATCTCGTATTCCCTCGGCTCATACGATATTGCAAGAGGAAAGCTCTGGGCAGTCCTTTTAGGAATCGTCTTATATGGATCTGCCTCGTGATAATTCCAGAGCAAAAGCTCTCCGGTCCCTGCCACCTCCACCCAGGATTCATCTCTAAATACAGCCCCAACTGATAACCAGTCAGATGGTCTATATACAAATCCTGCAATGGGTCTAATACCTGTTGAGATATTTGCATCTGCATTTGCAAGTGAGTAATCCTGAACAGAGGCATCAGGGATATATATTGCAAGATGGGTCTTCGTCATCACTGTAATTTGAGCAGAAAGACCGAGAGTAAACATAGGTAGAATATCATACGATACACCAGCAAGCCCGGCTGCGATCTTCTCCCATTGTCCAAATCTTGTAAAATATAGTCTGTTGCTAAAGATCGCCTCTCTTTCATCGTTGTAATGAGTGGAGAGAACCGCTGCCTCAGGAAATGAGACTGGTAATTGAATTATTCCAGCCAGTTGAAATTTTGGGATATTAAAATTATAGGCGAGTCCAATTCCAATGAATGCAGTTGAATCATCCACTATCGTATCACTCCTCCTATTCATCAATTCAACCGTTGGAAGCGTCTTAAAATTATTCTTGGAATTCCCAACATTTGAATCGTAGATGGAGATGGGGACATCAGAGTGTGTGGGTTTCTTCATAAGCTCAATCTTCATATCTGGTACATTTAGATTGAAGTTGACAGAGATGTGATTCTTGAGCCCCGATAACAATGCTGGATTTGAATAAAGAGAACCTACTGATCTGCCATAGACAATATTTGAATTGAGAACCGCCGATGATTCCACATCGTATCCCTCAAAAGAGAACTGGTTTGCATAGGCAGAGACGGCAACTATATTCAATAGAAATACAACCACCAACCTTTTCATAAATATCTCTCCTGAAAAATAAAATTATTACTTTTCATAAAATATAAATCGCATCTTACTTATATTAGATTGATAACATTTAGTCAAATGATTTTAGATTCTTTAATCGTAACTTCTACAAAAAATGCGTAGATGATTTTTTTGGATTTTGGTTTCGGCTATGCCGCTTTAGGAAAGATAAGTAAAAAATAAAACATTATGAAAGAAATGATTGAAATTAGAACTTTCACTTGATTTATCAGAAAACTTATATTAGAAATTCAAATTTTGTGATTGGTATATTACAGCGAGAACCATTGTCTAAAGGAGTTGATATGAAAAAATATCTTTTATCCCTTACTTTAATTAATACACTACTTATCCTCAATGCTTGCTCTGATAATGAAAGTACCCCATTGTCAGATTATATTGCTGATGTAACATCAGATGTGATTCAGGATACACAACTTGAAGACTCTGCAAAGGATGTAAACACATTAAGAGGTTATTTCTGTGAAAGTGACAGGGATTGTGATGAGAGTGAGATATGTCTTGAGATGTCTGGAATAACAGATAGAGTATGTCAACCCTCTGCCTTCGTGACCTTCATAGATAATACAACATTTACTATTGATACAGCCGAACTTGAGCCAGATTTTGTTCAGGATGAAAAAGGCAGATTAAAGCCAGTCATAAAAGGATTTTCAAACCTCTCATCGCCTGGAGACCCTGATATTCCATCTATTACTCATATGTTGCAGATGAATCAGTATGGGGAAATTCAAATGGCAAGGATGGTCCCGAAAAGGTCAGGAATTGGTTAAAAAATAATTATATAAATATGGGCATTCAATATGTTTTTATTCTCGCTGACCCGAATGATACAAATGGACCCGCAATGAGAACCTGCTGGCCAAGGGCAAAGGAGAAGAAGGACGATTGGGAGAGGACACCCACTGATATGTATTATTCAGACCTAACGGGTGACTGGAATAAAAATGGTGATGATCTCTGGTGTGAATACTATGGAGATTATGTAAGAGGTGGTATTGACCTCACTCCCGAGGTATATGTAGGAAGGATCCCCACATATACAGGGAGATATACAGAAGTTGATACAATTTTGCAACGGATTATCAAATATGAGCAGTCCAGAGATATTGACTGGAGATATTCGGTAATGCTACCAAATCCTATTTCAGATTATTCACAGGAAGAGGATCACAGTGAATCTGGCAGTGGAACTGAAATTAAGAGAAATGGCTTTACGGTAGATGGGGCGAAGTTTGCAGAGAGAATGAAATCAGAATTCTTGAATTCACAAAACAAATTCAAAACTACATCATTATATGAAAAGAGAGGACCAGAACCATCTATTTATAATCCTGATATAGAATTTTCTGAACAGAATGTAAGCAATGAATGGAAGAAGGGCTATGGGCTGATTAGCTGGTGGGCACACGGAAACTCCACATCTGCTGCTGGCAAGGTCTGGAAGGCAGATACAAACAATGACAGGATCGCTCAGCTCTCAGAAAAGGATTGGGAAGACTTTGCGTACTCTTCTATGTCTGAGACATCTTTCAATCCAGATAGACCGTCCTTTACCTCACAGGTGAGCTGTCTAAATTCAAGGCCTGACAAAAGTAATAACCTGTCTTATTCACTTCTTGTAAAAGGTGGGGCAATTACAACAATGGGCGCCACCTCGGTCACATTATATACCCCCTCCTGGAACTATCCAAATTCCAATAGAATGGACAATGTGAGTTTTGGATACTATTATACAAGGAATATCAGTAAAAATTACCCGGCAGGAAAGGCACTGGCTCTTGCGAGGTCTCATTTACAACAATCTCAACAGATTATCCAGAGCTCAAACTGGGTGAACTTACAAATGGAACACTCCCAGAAAGATATAAGACTTTTGTATATAAAGTTATAATTCCTAAGGATGGCAAATTCACAGCCCTGCTGGAAGGGCCAGGCGGATCAGTGGTGGATTTATATATTAAAAAAGATAAGGTCCCAACCACAACATCATACTACTCAAAATCATCTGGCTCTACAAATATACCAGAGCTAACGGCGACAGTTACAAAAGGGACATATTATCTTATGGTCCGCACAAGAAAAGGAAGCGGGACATACTCCATACTCGGTGAATTAAATTAAATGGAAGAGTCTTCCATTCTGGTCAATAAACCACAGCAGATATTCAAAGTAGTAGTAGTATTTAAGTATTAATACTGATCACATTTGATATCAGGAGTGTCAGATGAAATATCAACCATATTTGCTCTTTTCAATAGTATGTATCTTTCTGTTTTATTTTTGCTCTAATGAAAGCCAGAGTAGGAATGATACAGTTCTGGATGTTATTGAAGACATCACATCTATAGACACATATCCTAATAAATGTGTCAGGAAATCGGATTGCGAGAGTGGTATGTATTGTGATAGAGATAAAAATGAATGTATAGAGGGAGAATGTTTTGACAATACAGATTGCCAAAAAGGATTTCTATGTGATTCAGCCCGACACTATTGCTACTTTGTAGGATGTTCAAAGAATGAAGACTGCAAAGATGGGATATGTAAGAAAAGGACCGGGGAGTGCGTAGGATGTCTTATAGATGCAGATTGCAAATCTGGTAATTGTAATAGTGCAATTGGAATCTGTCTTTACAATAATTGCACAGACGACAAACTTGAACCTAATGACTCATTTTCACAGGCATACCAACTAAATGCCGGTACCAGAAAGCTGACATTATGTCCCAAGGACGATGATTACTTTAAGGTCTCTCTCTCTTATAAGGACAAATTGAGCGTCAAACTCCGAACATCATCAGTTAAGACAGTTACAATCTATTTATATTATGAAAAAGACTTAAATAATCCAATTTCATTTACCAATATTATAAATTCTGGAGAGTTGACCCTTCCATCCGCCCCAGAAACTGGAGCATATTTTATAAAGGTTGTGTCCACAGACTCTACAGTCAATTATGAGATTGAGATTGATAGAATCTCTTCTGTATCATCCTGCATCAATGATATATTTGAAGAGAATGATTCAGAGTCATCAGCCAGAAATATCACGACCGGTATATATAAAGAACTCGTCCTGTGTCCTGATGAAAGAGACTTTTATAAGATAAACCTGAATAAAGGAGATAATTTAGAAATTACAATTATCGGAGAAGGTATAAATGCCACATTTTATTCTACAACCGAAAACCTGAAAAATATAAATATCGGAACCAAATCATTAATAAATATTGAAAATTCAAATACCTATTTTTTACTGATAGACTCAGATGAAAATAAAACACATCTCTATTCTATAGAGATTAAGATTAATAGTAGTATGCAGTGTAATGATGATATGTTTGAGGAGAATGATAGTCCCGGCGCAGCCATGGAGATACCTCTAAATAAAACAACCAATCTCAATCTCTGCCCATACGATGACGACTGGTTTTTAATAAAGTCTTACGGAAGACCTACAAAGATCACCCTTGAATCAGAGATAAATCTCCCATTTGAAGTATATTCATTAAACAATACTACAGAACCTATTTTATATTCAGATGAACTAAACTCAAAGACTCAGATTGCAGAATTTGAGAATCTTCCTGATTTATTACTGATAAAAGTTCCGTCTTCATCAAACTCACTATCCTATACTCTCAGAGTGGATTCGCAGACAGACATATGTGTGGATGACCCATTTGAACCCAACAATTCCAGATCCGGAGCCAAAATCATTAAGGAAGGAGAATATAATTCCCTGATGCTCTGTCTATCAGATGAAGATTATTACGCAATCCAGCTAAACAGAGGAGATAACATAAATATTGATGTTAAATTTGATAATTCAAAGGCAGATATTGATATAATACTATTTGACCCATTATTTAGAGAGTCTGCCTATTCAATCAGTTCAAGTGGAGTGGAGAATATCTCTTATACAGCAGATAGTTCCGGGGATTATGTGCTAAATGTATTTGCATGGGATAATGGCTCTTCACCGTATCAGATGAATATTAAAATAAATAGGCCTCAACTATGTGCCGACGACAGATTTGAAGAGAATGATTCAATTAAGACCGCCACCAAACTTAACTCCGATGAAATCTATGGTCTTAAAATCTGTCCTACTGATTATGATTACTATTCCATAATTCTTAATCAAGGAGATAGATTATCAACAGGTGTATTTTATACAGAGAAAGATGGTAAACTCTACTCTGCCCTCCTCTCTTCAGATGGAAAGACCGTTCTTGCAACAGGGGAGAACCAGAGTGGAGATATTGTGCTAAATATTACGGCCACATATTCTGGTGAATATATCCTGCTTGTGCGCGGGGTTGATAATGATACAACAAATAATTATGATATTCTGATTGATATTCAGCGAAATAATACCTGTGCAGATGATTTATATGAAGAGAATGATTCATTTCAGTACGCACCTGCAATACCATCCGGTGAGATATCTCAACTTATATTGTGTCCTCAAGAAATAGATGTCTATAAGGTATATCTGAATTCAAATGATACTATCCTCTCTGAGATCTCGGTCTCAAATTCAGATACAGCAGATTATTCAATTACACTCTATGACCCATCAGGGAATATTATGGATTCAGCAGGAGGCAGAGATAAAAACAAATCTGTTATCTCTGAAATTACCTATTCTGGATATTACTATATATACATCAAAAACAACTCATCCAGCATTTACAATTATAGATTGTCTATACAGGTAGATGGTAGCGGAGGAAGATCAGGAGAAGAGACTATTACAATTTACCCCTTTGATATAATTGATAAAGACCACCCAGCCCTTTATGAACTAAATTTTGCCAGGACACCTAAGAACGCTGTTGTTGAAAACCTTGTCCTCTCTTTAATCATTGAGCATAAGAGCCTGAGTGACCTCATTATTCAAGCCCAATATGGTAATACCAGTGAAGTGACTATCTGGGATGGATATGGTGGCACAACTGATAAAGGCTTTGATGATGATAAAGAAGATGATTCAGATATTGAGCTCTATAATAGAAATATTGCCAATGCAAAAGGGGAAGGTGCCAACAATTCACTTCTACTAATGATTGACGATATAAGCAATATATATGGTACTGTATTCGTCATTGAAGGGAGATTATTCTGGAAAATCAAATAAGTGGACCTGGATTGCAGAGGCACATAGTCAGAGGAAGGGATTGAATCAACACAGTAAATGCAGCACTTTATGGCAATTTTATATCTGAAAAGGCACATTTAGTGGCATCACCCTGCTTCTCATAACTCTGTGAATTTATAAAGCTCTCGTAATATACTCGTCTAAAATCACTATCCCAGCATTCTGAGAGGTCAATCTCTTTTATCCCCTGTGATTCAATATCTCCCCCTTCTGCCCTTCCATCACATCTCCCACTTCCATCAGATTTCCATCTGGAGAGTAACTTCAAATTTTCAATCTTTCCCTTACTATCAATATCTGCCTGTGCATCATAAGAGAATTCACCGGCACCATCATCCTCAGCCCTGTATTTATAAACTGAATTTACCGTGCCACTAATATCCCGACCAACAAAGTCATTAAATGTTACATCCAGACTATAAGGTGCGTTCTCAGTATTATATATTGCCTCAATCTTACCCTCCTCAACCTTTGATGGGTCCAATGCCTTGATGGTAGTAAAGTCCACCATCAATGAACCTGTTCCACGTCTATATCTGGTCCCTTTTATATGCTCACCAGAAAAGATGACCTTAAAATCTTCTGAATCTTTATTATGTGCCTCAAGTTTGTAATTCCACTTACCTTTCTCACTTAGAGTCAATGTAAATCTGTATGTAAGTGGGTCAAGTCCTCCGGGAGTATACGGCCCCCATACCTTGGTATCACCATCCCTTTTTCCACCCGGTGACTTTGCAATATCTTCTGCCAGAGAGAGAAGATAATATATTGAGCCGTTTACAACCTCAGTGAATCTTCTTGTCAGGACATAATATTCGGCGATATCACCAACATCTGTCTTCAATACAATATCACCCTCGCCTGTAAGGGCTGTACCCTTCTCTGGAAATTTTATCTTCAATGATTCCTTATCTGGCAACCCCTCTAAAAAATCCAGTTCACCAGTGCCACAACTTAAAAATAAAGCCATAAAGAAGAAAGTTGTTAAAAGAATTAAATTCTTCATAATAGATGCCTCCTTTAATATATTGATTTTAATTTATTCATTCTATATGTCAAGTAAATCCTTTTGTTCTTATTCAAAATTTTCCCTTAGGCTGAAATCAAACTTTCTTAATTTAACCATCTGTCCAGAATAAATTTTAATTGAGCCCTCAAAGATATTGAATTTTTAAGACCTAATCTAATCTATTTTTTAGATAAAAACACAGATCTGCTTAGTTAACATGCTGAACAGATTTGACAAAGACACAGGTCTGGGTTTAACTCAATATCACACAAAAAGTGGTAGGTCATTATGAAGATTTTTAATATATCCAGAGATTTTCAGATAAAAAGATTGATTATTATTACTTTCTTGTATATATTCTGCCCATTTTCTTGTTGCAATTTAGAAAACATATAGTTAAATAGGAAATCCATTTTCAGAGAGGATTTTTTACTTATGAACAGAAGATATTTAGTACTTTTTATCATCTTGATTATGCTCTTTATATCTGGATTTATATGCACGAGGAAGGAGATGCTTTCGGGCAATCAGAAGGAGATTAAAGCAAAAGAAAGCCCCATTATATCCTCAAACAATAATATCACGCCATTCTCAAAAGAGGGAAATGAGTTCATAAAATATTACGACTCAAATAAAGGTAAATTGGATTATAATACATTTATAAGGAATCTCTCAATTTTGGCCGATGGTATGAAGTTTGACGAAGTAAAGAAGCTGGTGGAGTATGTAGATGGTGAGGCAAAAGAGGTCCTGCATTACAGAGTAATTAGATTTTATCTACATTATGGAGAGCTATATAAACTTAATAAAGAGATACAGGAGTTCAAGAAGAGATATCCCAATTCGTTCTTTATCAAAGAGATAATCCCCATTGAGAAGAATATCCAGAATATAGTCTCAGTACAGCCAAATAAAGTAGGACTTCTACTCCCAACCTCTGGTAAATATAAGACATTTGGAGAGCAGTTTATAAAGAATCTTGAGTTATTTCCAGACTTTCTGAGGGTTGAAAATCCAGATGAAAATGACCTCAGATATATTAGTTCTGACGGTATTGAATTTATATTTAGAGACACATCTGGAGATGAGAATAAGGTTGAAAAGGCAATTAATGATTTAATACTCAAGGAGAATGTAATCGCCATTCTCGGCCCGGTATTCCTTCAGGAGAGTATTAAGGCGGCATCCATTGCAAATAAATACAGGATCCCAATAATTATCCTCTCCCGCAAGGATGATATTACTGAACAGGGTGAATATGTATTCAGGAATTGTCTTACAAACAAGATGCAAGCCACATATCTTGCCAGATATGCAATAGAGAAGCTCAAAATTGAGCGATTCGGCATCATCTACCCAAATAACAGTTATGGTGTAGAGCTCACAAACTACTTCTGGGATGAGATTGAACGAAATAACAAAGAGATTACAGGGGTTGAATTCTATGAGGTTGACCAGACTACTTTCACCGCACCTGCCCGGAAGATAACTGGTAAATTCTACCCCGAACTCAGGACCAAAAAGAGGACTGAAGAGATTGAACTCCCAAAATGGGCAGAAGGACTTTCAGGTGCGAGGCTTGAGGCACTTCTAAAGAAGATGAAGTCAAATCTCCCCCCTATTGTGGACTTTGATGCCCTCTTTATTCCGGATTACTATGACAAGGCTTCTCTGGTAGTTCCAGCTGTGGCTTATGAGGATGTGATGTTTACCAGTGCAAAGAAGAAGGAACTGGAGAATGCACAGAAGGTCCTGGGGGTTGATACTATTAAGCCAGTACAACTGCTGGGTGCAAATGGCTGGAATTCGGATGAACTGATTAAGCGAATGGGGAAATATGCCGAAAATGCAATATTTATTGATGGATTCTTTGCGGGCTCGGAGAATGAGGCAACGAAAAAATATGTCTCTATCTATTCTGCCCGATATCAGACAAAACCAAATCTGATAGACTCCCAGTTCTACGATACTATACTGATAACATTGAATATCTTACGAGATAAGAGACCACAGACAAGAGACGAATTTAAGGATTCTTTGAGCAGAGTTCAGGGACTTACAGGTTCTGCAGGGGAGATCAATGTCAATAATCAGAGAGAGATACTCAGACCCCTCAAGATCTTATCTGTTAAAGACCAGAATATAGTTGAGATTGATGAAATCAGGTTTTGATGCCACTTCTTCTACTAACAAATCTTATAATACTTACACTCAATGGTCAGACATATTATCACCTGAGACCCCTCAACTCATTAGAAAATGAACAGGATAGTTGTTATAACTGTCACACCTCAATTGTCCTGAATAAAAAGGACTTTTTACCAGTCTTACTTGAGAGAGATTCTGTTCATTTCAAAAATGGTAAATATTGTTCAGATTGTCATAAGACGGAGCATCTGTTATTAAAGAGATTTGATACAGATAGAGATAGAATATTCTCTGTCTGTCCGTTCTACAAAAAAGTAATAAGTGATAGGAATAAGATTAATGAGATTTGTGGTTCCTGCCACAATAAGCAGATGGAGGATATGCTCTCTGGCGTCCACAAAAACAAATTGAGTTGCACCTTCTGTCATTCTAATCATGGGATAAAGAAGGCAAATCTTGACATCATAAGACCCGAGAGATGTTCAGAATGTCATAAATATTCAGATATAGCGCCCATAAGAGATGAATTTAGAAAGGCAGAGACGGTGCTGCTTGCAACAGAGTCAAATCTAAATAGATATAAAACAGAGTTGCCAGAACTTTATAACAGATACAAACAAAAGATAAATCTCGCGAGAGAGAGTATGAAATCCTTAAGACATAGATTAAACAGGGCGGAGATCTCCTCAAATATAAATCATATACTCTTACTCTCCGGACATATAAGGAAGGAGATAACATCAGAGGAGGAGAGGATAAAGGTAAAGAGACTGATAACTATTGGAATTACCTTGATAATTATACTTGCCATAATAGGGGTTTTGTATTATTTATACCAGTATTATAAGTGGAGAAGAACTTTGAATAGAAACACTTTTTTCAAGGAGTGAATAGATGCCACAATTAAAGAAAAGAATTTTATTTGTCTTCATTGTTTTATGTATTCCTCTTTTTCTATCTGCACAGGACGCCCCCAAAAAACCTGTAAAGATAACAGAAGAGACAGTCAATCAAATATGCAATGACGCTATCACAAAGTTTTTTAGCGAAGAAAGACCCAAACTAATTGAGGAAAACAAGAAGATAATTGAAGAGGCAATAAAGGCGGCACAGGAGGAGAATAAGAAGACCCTTGAAGAGTTAGAGAGACATATTCTGGAAACAGCCGATAAGAATACTGAGGCAAAGGCAAAGACCATATCTGAAGAGACAGTCAGGTCAAAGATTGAGGAATATGAGAAGAGACAGAGAGAGGCAGAGAGGCTAAAAGCAATTGGTGGTCCTGGATTTATATATGACGATGATACAATTTTTAGATTTTACTTTGACACACTAATAAGAGGTGAGGCATATTACAACCAGACTGATTATAATAGCTCTACAGATGACTCTGAGATGAGGATATTGCAGAGGAGTATATTTGGAGGAAGTGTATCGTACAAAGATAAATTATCAGCACGATATAAATTGAGACACACTCAGGTCTGGGGGGACCAGAATCTAAATATCTTCACAAGGGTAAAAGATTCATCTGTAAACATCCCATCTGATTCGGTAATTAATTCAATCTATAAGGGCAATTACGGGATTGGAACCTATGAGGCATCCATTGAGATCGGGAATTTCAGAGGTATCCCTCTCTCCCTTGAGGCTGGACTTTTGAGGCTCAACTACGGAGATGGGAGATTCCTGGGAAACTCTTTTAAATGGTTTATTGAGGCTGAGCCCAGTACCGCAGCTGTATTAAAGTATAACTTCTTAGGACATCAGATTCATCTGATTTACTCCAAGATTAGAGAATCAGAAGTCCTCACCATCAATGGAAAGATGTATAAGACACCCGGTGATGACCTGATTGGGGCATACTACACTTATAAGATTTCAGATGATATTATTCTGGATGGGTATGGATTCTATAATAGAGTCGGTCCCAATCTCAATTCAACATCTGGAGAGGATATCAATGTAGGGACATTAGGGGTGAGGACTGACTCAATATTTGGCAAACTCAAACTGAATGCAGAACTTATCTTTCAATTTGGTAAAAATAGAGAAAGGGACCATATAGCAGGTGCAGCAGATATCAATCTGAGATATCACCTGCCACTCAATATGTCACCATATGTATGGGCTGGATTTGCCTATGCCACCGGTGATTCTGGTTCAAAAGATACATCCTTACAATTCCTCCAATTTTATGGAAATAACGAATGTAGATATGGTATACTGAATCAGACTGCCCTTTCAAATATTATATTACCAATGGCTGGAGCTGGATTTTATCCACTCTCAAGATTAAATATTGTACTAAATTACTACTACTTTATATTAGCCTCCTCCAAGGGGATGGTCTACGACGCAAGATATAATCTCTCTTTATATGACCCAAAAGGTGAGAATGGTAGAAATTTTGGCTGGGAGACAGACCTATTGATCAAATTCCATTACAATAAATATCTGACACTCTCTGCTGGATATGCCATTGAACAGCCCCTTGATTATCAGATAAATCAGGCGAGTTATATCTATAAAGATGTAAAGGGGAACCAGATAGTATTTGGGAATGACTTTGTACACTATGGATTTGGGATGGTCAATCTCAACTTTTAATAAACTTTAGAGAGGTAAACCTATGAGCAACACATTTGAATTTGAGATAGATACAAAATTCTATCCACAGGATGCAGTCTATTCAGTTGCTTATCTATTACTTGAAAAATATTATATTAAACTCAAGAGTGGTAAGAAAAATAGTATAATTATGCAACTGACCTCAGAAGAGAAACTCTCAGAAGAGGAGAAGAGAGGGCTCTCAAGGAGGATTGAACAGGAACTCATTAATCAGACTTTAAGACTCAAGATTGCCAAAGAGAATCAGAAACTGAGAGAATATATAATTGGTAAAGCACTTTTAGGGGCACAGTTCGGCACCATTGATAGCAGTGCTCAACAAGAGACTCAGGATGCTGATTACATTGACGACCCACTCGGGATAGCGACTCCCTGGGAAGAGAAGAAGAAAGGCACGAAGAAGAGCACCAGAAAGGGTAGCAGGAAGAAAAAAGACTAAAATTTCAGATAATAATTTCAGATGGCAAACTCCCTTGTAAAAAGATTTGATTCACACTTAAAGAAGGTCACCAATCAGGTATTAGGTTTTGACATTGAAGAAAAGATTAAAAAGTTACCAACTCCTGTAAATGAGTTTGGCTATGACCCATTTGGATTCAAGCCCGAGATATTGAAATACGCTGCACTCCCCGCCTATATAATTTACAAATATTACTTCAGAGTCAGTGTATATGACATTGAGAATGTACCAGAGAGAAATGTTATGCTCATCGCAAACCATGCAGGCCAACTCCCATTTGACGGATTTTTAATAGCCGCATCACTACTCCTTGAGAAAGACCCGCCAAGACTTGTCAGGTCAATGGTTGAGAAATGGGCACCCACAATACCTTTTGTAAGTACATTCTTTGCCCGAACAGGCCAGATTGTAGGAACTCCAGAGAATGCCATTAAACTTCTGAATATGAAAGAGAGCCTTCTGGTCTTTCCAGAGGGAGTAAAGGGCATAAACAAGACATTTAACAGGAGATATCAACTTCAGGAATTTGGCACCGGGTTTATGAAGATTGCAATGGAGACAAAGACCCCTATCGTTCCAGTGGCTGTCATAGGCTCAGAGGAGCAACAGATATCATTTGCAAATTTAAAGAAGATTGGCGCTCTATTTGGTATGCCAGCATTCCCAATAACTTTGACATTTCCCTGGATATTTCCAATTGGTATCCTTCCATACCCGGTAAAATATCATATTCACTTCGGAAGACCTATGTATTTTACTGATAGTGGAGATGGCGATGAGGATGTACTATTAAAGAATGTTGCAGAAGTTAGAAGTACCCTTCAATCAATGATTTATAAAGGGCTGAAGAGACGTAAATCAATTTTCTGGTGAGATATGAAAGAATATATACTTATAAGCGGTATATGTGGAAACTTTGGAAAGGAACTGGCAGCACATCTGCACAGGGAGAATAAGATAATAGGGCTGGACAGGAGAGATTTTTCAGACAGGCCAAAGGACATAATACACTTTCAAATTGATATCAGACGTAAAAAGATAGAAGAGATATTCAGACGACACTATATAAAGGCTATAGTTCATCTCAACATTATCCACAATCCAAGAGTCAGTTCCAGAGAGCACTACGAATTTAACCTGATGGGTAGTTCAAATCTAATTGAACTCGCCCTTAAATATAAGGTTCCGCACTTTATCTTTTTATCCTCTGCAGACATATATGGTCCTTCACCGGATAACCCCTTATTTATTCCAGAGAGTCATCAATTATATGCATCAAAGAATATACCGATATTAAGAGACCTCGTTGAGACGGATTTGCTGGTTCAATCCTACTTCTGGAAGGCGCCATCAATGATTACTACAATATTAAGACCCTGTCATATAATTGGACTCAATATCTCAAATGGTATTATGCAATATATAAAAGGTAAAATTGTGCCAACGATCGCCGGATTCAATCCGATGATTCAGATAATACATATTCAGGATGTAATCTCAGTAATAGATGCAATTATTAAAAAAAGAGAGAGAGGAATTTTCAATCTCTCAGGTCAGGACCAGATACCCATAATCTCACTCTTAAAAGAGATTGGTATCAGGCATATTCCAATATTGCCTCTCTTTGAAAAGATGACATTCAGGTCTCTATTTACTGCGGGTCTAATATCTCTGCATCCGGAACAGGTGGACTTCTTAAAATATCCATGTATGGTGGATGATACAAGGATAAGAGAGAGGGTAGGTTTTACTCCACGATACAGGATTAGTGACATAATCAGGGAGATAAGAGTCGCGGCAGGTATGAATAGACTATGAAATTTATTGATGAGGCAAAGATATATCTAAGGGCGGGCAGGGGCGGAAATGGTTGTATGAGTTTCAGACGGGAGAAGTTTCGCCCCTTCGGTGGTCCAGATGGAGGAGACGGCGGCAGGGGTGGGGATATAATCTTTGTAGCAGATGCCCAGATGAGCACGCTCATTGATTTTAGATACAAAAGACATTACTTTGCACCTGATGGTGAACACGGAATGGGCTCTGATATGTATGGTAAGAATGGAGAGCCGCTCATTATCAAGGTACCCGTCGGGACACTGGTATTTAATGATGTGACCAATGAACTGATAGCGGAGTTTACATATGATGGTCAGAGTGAGATTATTGCCAAAGGTGGAAATGGAGGATTGGGAAATATACATTTTAAGTCCTCCACCAATCAGGCACCGAGAATCGCTACAAAGGGCGAAGCCGGTGAGGAGATTACTGTTAGACTTGAATTAAAACTCTTTGCAGATGTCGGGATAATCGGGCTACCCAATGCAGGGAAGTCAACATTGATCTCCATCGTTTCAAACGCAAAGCCCAGGATAGCGGACTATCCATTTACAACACTTGTTCCAAATCTGGGCGTTGTCAGATATTCAGATGAACTTTCTTTCGTAATGGCAGACACCCCCGGTCTGATAAAGGATGCACACAAAGGGGTTGGATTAGGAGATAGATTCTTAAGACATATTGAGAGATGCAAGATCTTTGTCCATATTGTCGGATATGAAGATAATAGAGATCTGGTAAAAGATATTGACGACATCAACTACGAACTCAAGATGTATAATCCAGAACTCCTGAAGAGACCGCAGATAATTGCATTGAATAAGATTGACCTGATTAAGGATAGAGACAACTTAAAAAACATTGTTGCAAAAATAAAGCATGAAAAGAAGAGATTTAGAATAGTCCCTATAAGTGGAGTTACGAGAGAAGGGATAAATGAACTTTTAGATGCCATTGCAAAGACACTTATAAAATTAAAGGAGAAAGAAGTTGAAAAGAGAAGAGCTGATACAAAAGATTGAAAATCAGAAAAAGGGTCTCTTAGATCTCGGAGTTTATGAGCTAATCATCAGTAGGGAGTGCTCACTTGAAGGAGAGATTGATTATACAATACCAATTATCGTCCGTTTGGATAATGAGGATTATGACTCATATAATAAAGTACAGGAATTTATGAGCAATCACATATACGAACATATTGAGGTAATTCCACATGACTCATTTGAGGTGGCAATAGATGACCACTTTGATAATGAGGCAATAAAGATTAAATTTTCAGAGGAATAAAGATGCATTATACATTCTTAAACGAAGAGCAAAAGGCGGCTTTCACCAATAAATATAGACAGACAATGGTCATTGGAACAAACATCATCGGGGGCACAATCCTTGTAATAGTAATATCCCTTTTTTTTGAAAAAGAGAACCGACCCATAACCAATATTGGATATAGGTATTACTTCCTCGGGGTAGCTCTCATAATTGCATTTCTCATCAGGCTCTTCAGAAGTCTAATACTCACAAATCAAAAGAAACCCACATTTGACATACTCCTTAAGAGATTACAGACATCCTCTCTAATCACTCTCTCACTCTGTGATATGGTCGCTATATTTGGTCTGGTTGAATATATGCTCTCTGGAATCAAGATGGATCTATATCTAATGATATTCTTATCCTTTGTATTCTTCATCGTCCACTTCCCCGGGAAATATCAGTGGGAGGCATACATAAATTCAAATATAAAAGAATTACAGTAAATAGAACTTATTTTATCTGCTCAAATACTATCCGATCAGAAAGGGACTTATTGTACTCTTCATCAGATAAAAAGCCAAAGAGGTTCATCCTGTAAAGTATACTCTGAATCTTCTCTATCCACTTATCGGGGATCTCATTATTAACAAAATAGACATAGTATCTATTTGGATTGGGAATAATGGATGCCAGATATGCCGCCTCAATTGGTTTCAAGTCTGGGACACTCTTCCCAAAATAATGCCTTGCCGCTGCGCCTATTCCAAAGATCTCCGGTCCCCACTCAATCCCATTGAGATAAATCTCCAGAATTCTCTCTTTTGAAAGGGTGGCATCCAGTTCTATGGATAATAAAAGCTCCTTGACCTTTCTCAAGAGTGTCTTTTCACGACTCAAGAGGAGGTTCTTTACAAGTTGTTGAGTAATGGTAGAACCACCTCTGAGATATGGCTTATCACCCTCAATATTGTCAATAATTGCACTCTCTATCTCCTTAAACTCCACGCCCTTATGCCCGAAAAAGCCGGCGTCTTCACTTGAGACAACCGCGCCATAGACATACTGAGGGATTTCAGAAAAAGATAGATAATCTGGATTTTGAGTACCAACTACTATCTTTCTCTTCTTCCCGCCCTTATTCATAAAATCATACGAAAAGTCAGATTTCAGATAATTTAGCCTATGAGAGATTTGGACTGGCTTATATATATCCCCCGAAATACTTATTCTATCTATCTTCTTCTTATCATTTATATTGCCGGTGACCTCAAGGGCGACTTTTATCTCCCCTCTCATATCAAACCCCTCAAATTCCTCCCCTCCAAAGAATGCAGCCAGATCATTCAATCTGGCACTCTCTGTATTCAGTCTCAATGAATAGCTCCCCTTGAAAAACCTGCCCGACAGAGTAAATTTTATATCACTAATATTTATATCAATCTCATCAAATCTCAAAAGTCCAGAGACCAATGAGAGCGAAATCCTGCCATTGATTAAAAATTTTCTTATCTTAAACGGACTCTCTCCTATCAGAGGGTGATTGGCTGACATATTCAATACAGATATATCTGAAAATTTAGCCTGTAACTCCTGATTAACCTTCCTGACGATAACAGAGCCTTCAAGTCTTCCACCTATTAGATTTGAATACCTCCCAATATATCTATCCAGCAAAAAAGGTATATCCATATCCTTAAATGAGATTCTTGCCGACCTTTCAGATATATTTATGTCCGAGATGTGTATTCTGTATCTATCTTTTAATTCTATATCCAGAGATTTCACTTTATCAGAATACTTTCCTGAGAGTGAAAATTCCGCTCTGAATTTTTTATATATCATCTCACACTCTTTTATATTGAATGAGATATCATACTCATTTGAAAAGACTTTCTCTCTTACATCTTTATTTGAAGAACCTTTAAGATTCTCAAGGTAGCCCAGATCAAAGCCTCCCCTCTGACACTCAATAACAAACTTATTCTTCTTAAAAATTACCCTATTGTAAACATCGCTCAGATAACAATTCTGAAGTTCTATCACATCTCTATTTTTATCTTTAAGGCTTATCCTCAAAAATTCTATGCCGGTAAATAGACCTATATCCCCTATCTGATAATGAAATGAGAGATTATGAAACCTCCCCCTTTTATTAATCTCCTCATATAGTCTCTCCTTAAATGCATCTGAATTTACATAAATTTTTAAGATTGCAGAAGGCAACAATAAGAATAGAAGAGATACTATGATTATATAAAATGCGACTCTATTTCTCTTGCTCTTAAAGATTTTCATAGAAATATATAATCTTTGAGGCGAAAATCTGAGAGCCTTACACACCTCTCTGGATTAAATCTATGAATCAATCTTTTCAGCCTCTCAACTTTTTTATCAAGAGGGATCTTGAGGTCAAATTGAGATTTTACTATTCTCTCATCCCTGACATCACCACTATCTAAAAAATCAATACCATGAAGTTCAATATGGAGAAGATTGAGATTGCTCACCCACTTTTGAAGATAGTTATGAATAATATCTTTATACCCCATAATAAATGTCCCGATATACGGGATACCAAAGAAGCCAGCAACTGAAATTGGAATCTCAAGAATAGTACTGAATCGGGCTTTGTTATAGATTCTTTCACCCATTGGATAAATATCCCTCTCTGCAAATGGCATCCCTATAGAGCCACAGATACTCCCTGTCTTTCTTCCTGTTAATTTATACAGGAATATTATCGTTGCTTTTGAGAAATAATAAAATGGGCTCGGGAGAACTGATGAATCATAACTATATTCCATATTCGTAATTACAC
Source organism: Myxococcota bacterium (assembly GCA_049969675.1). Taxonomy (GTDB): domain Bacteria; phylum Myxococcota; class SpSt-1050; order SpSt-1050; family SpSt-1050; genus SpSt-1050. Next base: position 23,461 of record JBMFOP010000043.1, read on the forward strand.
GGATAATGTAGGGGCATAGATTATAGCCCGGCGCCCTGAAACCGACAGGCCTTGTTCCGAGTTTCCTGTATATTATATTATCACACTCCTCTATCTCATAATCAATCTTCTCCTCAGAAAGAAGAGACAGATTGTAGAGGTGGTTATATGAGTGATTCCCTATTTCATAACCCAGATCCAATGCGTCTTTTAGATATCTAACCGCAACCTCATCCAGAAGTTGACTGCCTACCACAAAGAGCGTAAGTGGTATATTTTCCCTCTGAAAAAATTCATAAATCCTCTCAAGTGCCACAGAATATATCAAATCTGTTTCAGTCTTCTGATAACCCTCAACCCCGTGAATATCATAATAACAGGATAACGGGTCGAGGTCTATTGAGATACATAGACTCTTCATCTACCTCTCTTTCTCTTCTTAACCCAGCCTTTTATGTTCTTCTGTGGAGTCCTTGAAAGTGCGAGCGATTCCTCCGGGACATCTTCTGTGATTGTGCTACCTGCACCTATATAGGCATTCTTACCAACTTTAACAGGTGCCACAAATTGTGTATCCGAACCCACAAATACCCCGTCTTCAAGAATGGTCTTATACTTATTCACTCCATCATAGTTGCAGGTAATCGTCCCCGCTCCTATATTTACTCCGCTCCCAATATCTGCATCGCCCAGATATGTCAGATGATTCGCCTTACTCCTCTTCCCCATATATGTCTTTTTTAGTTCTACAAAATTCCCTATATGGGCATCTTCATCCACAACAGAATCGGGCCTCAATCTTGCAAAAGGACCAATAATTGCTCCCCTCTTTATAACTGCCTTCTCAATATGAGAATATGGTTTGATATGAACTGAGTCTCCTATCTGCGAATTCTGTATTATCGCCCCATTCTCAATCCTTACATTTCTACCAATAACACTTCTTCCAGAGATAAAGACATTGGGGTATATTGTAGTATCTCTATCTATCTGCACATCAATACCTACAAAGACAGAATCGGGCTCTATAATACTGACACCACTTAACATCAATCTTTCATTTATTCTCCTCTGAAGGGTCTTTGTTAGATTTGATAACTCCAATCTATTATTTGACCCCAGAAGATAATCTATATTTGATTCAAAAATCCTGATAGGGATATGCTCGTTGATGGCGATTTTGAATATATCCGTGAAATAATACTCCTTCTGCACATTTTTGTTAGAGATGCGACTGATATACCGCTTTACAATGTTGGTATTACATAGATATAGTCCGGCATTTACCTCCAGAACCTGCCGCTCCGCATCTGAGGCATCCTTATGTTCAACAATCTTCAAAAGATTATCATCTTTATCTCTTATGACTCTCCCATAACCTTCAGGATTATTGTGAGTAAATGTGGTGAGTAGCAACTCACTCCCTTTAGAGAATTGCAATAATTCAGTAATAACTGTCTCATCAATAAGTGGCATATCACCATATAATAAAATAAATTTTGATGCCTTTACAGATGATAGGGCAATCTTTACTGCATCCCCAGTCCCCCTCTGAACCCTTTGATATACGAATTTAAGTTTTATATCTCCAAACTCATTCGTGAGATACTCCCTTACAGTCTCTGCACCAAAGCCCAGAACTACTATTATATCTTTTATCCCGGACCTGATTAGTGCCCTTACAGGATAATATATCATCGGTCTGTCTATCAGATAATGCATAACTTTGGGGATACCAGATTTGAACCTTACACCCTTTCCAGCAGCAAGTAGAACTGCAGATATATCACCTCTTTGCATATTGAATCCTCTTTATTTCTTCTTACTGCCAGTCGTTTTCTTTGTTGTGGCTTTTGGTTTTTTGGCTATATCAGATACCTTATTCACAGTGCTTTTGGGTTTTGAGACCTCCTTTGCTTTACGCGCAGGCTTTGACTCTTTCTTCTTCCGCCCCTTTGAATCCTTCTCTCTCTTCTCTTCTATCTTTACCTCAATCCCCTCCTCTTTTATCTCTTCAATCTCCTCCTCTACCCTCGCTTCAACTTTAACCTTCTCTATTGACTCTTCTTTTAAATCCATATTTTGAGCAACCTTTTTGATTTCCCCTTCTTTAATCTCTCCTTTCGGTTGCTCTATAGCCGCCTGTTGAGGTACCTCTACCACTACCTCCTTTTTCTCTATATGAACCGTATGAATTGGCTCTCCAATCACATTGTTAATACCTTCTGCAACTATCCCTTTTTTCTGAGCTGCCACTGTATCAAATATTAACTTTACCACAGCAGTCTGATTCTGCAACACCACCTTCTTCCTGAACTCCTCATAACCTATCCCTCTAAAAATCAGGGTAAGAAACTCTTCACAGAAATGTTTATTGACTCCAGGGACACCAGAGAAATCAAGAATTACATTATTATCTGGCTCTTTCCTTAAAGAATCAAGTACGCTAATAGCAATTCTCTTCCCAAGATCTGAAGAGCTCAAGAAACCACCGAAATCTTTTAAATTAATCCTCATAAGGACCCTCCTTTACCTCTTTAATAAAATCCTTTGATAATTTTCAGATGATGCTTTATAGACATCTTCATGTAAACTTCTTCCTTTTGAATCCATCGTCACCACAGCAGGAAATCTCTCCACCTGAAGGACCCACAATGCCTCCGGCACGCCAAACTCCTCAAGTTTATATACATTCAGCACCTTCTTAATCCTCTCTCCAATATATACTGCTGCACCACCAACTGAATGGAGATAGACCGCTCCATATTTAGAAAGCCCTTCAAGTGTCTTCTTCCCCATTCCACCCTTCCCTATCGCCCCTCTCAAACCATACCTTTTCAATACCTCTGCCTGATAAGGCTCCTCCCTGATACTTGTGGTAGGTCCCGCCGCCTTAAACACATATTCATTATTCTCTTTTACGACTATTGGACCGCAATGATAAATGAATGTTCCATTCAAAATCTTTTTGAGCTCCTCATCATCATTCTCAACTAAATATTTATGTGCCACATCTCTTCCGGTAACAATTATACCTGTAATCTCTACCTCATCTCCAGCATTAAGCCTTCTAATCTCCTCTTCTGGTACCGGTGTTGTTAATGTTATCATAAAAAATCCTCCAAAGTCTTGAGAAGGCTATCACATCAGTCCCAAAATTTCAATAAATGAATCAGCTCTAAACAAAAATTGATTGATTCCATAAGGCTCTTTTCTTTTAAAACCCCGCTACTTTATAGTTATGTCCCAATCTATTTCA
>JBMFOP010000044.1:0-25552 GCA_049969675.1 Myxococcota bacterium
GGGCTAAACCCCAGACTGTGTTTTTTGTCAAATCTTCTCAGCAGGTTAACTCAACAGGTGGATTTTTTCATCTAAAAAATCGATTAGATTAGGTATTAGATAACAGATACATCTGTCCAAAATAAATTTTAATGTGAGACTCAAAGATAAAAATTTTTAAGAGAAGGCTTTCTATAAATATGAATCGCATTAGTCTCCAACAAATTTTAAAAACATCTTTAATATGTTTTTTAAGGTGGGAGCAGAGAGGAGAGCAGATGGAAGAAAAAAGTTTAGTCGTTGAATGCAATTTGTAGCGATTTCTATAAACTATCTATCTACTCTATTAGAAAAACTACCAGCGGTGGGCGGTAAAATATTATAGTGAGGAGAGTGTTTAAGCCCATAGTGCTGCATTACTGATAAAAATATCGCATTATAGAAGGTAAAAAATTTCTATGGGCGGAAAGGCAAAGGAATTGAACCGAATGAATAGATATTCAGAACATTACACTACCTGAGGTTTCTAACTGTATCTACCATACAGGGAGTTATATGAATGGATAAATAAACACTATGAGACCTTACCCGTTGTGCCAGATGTAGCCATTGTAGGGGCTAATGATTATTAGCCCTTACTTAAGTTGGGCAGCATTTTAATTGATTATGAAAGAAATGAGGTAACCTGATTTTGAAAATATGGATTTATCCATCCAGAATCCTTATTTTACAAATAGTTAACCTCTCAAGTTAACCTCTCAAAGCAGATTATCCTTAAGAGCGATGAATTACGATTTGATTTGATTTATTAGATGCTTTGTTGTAATAAAGGCTCTTACGGAGGAGGCAAGATGAAAAAGATTTCAATATTGACAATCCTTCTGACAATCGTAATAATATCATCAATCATAGCCTGTTCTGAAGATGATATAGGAAAGGATTGCACCCTTCCTACCTATCCCACATCCTGCTCAAATAATATGGCGTTTAACGATATTGCATCAGATTGCCTGAATCACTGGTGTCTCTCATATCTTGGCTCTGCTGGATTCTGCTCAAAGACCTGTATCAGCAACTCAGACTGTCCATCTGGATTCAGATGTCTTAAGGGGTTTACCTCACTTGACCCCGAACTGAAAGATACCTCCTTCTGTGTACCAAAACAGAATTTAGAATGTATCGCGGGTACTGTGGATGCAGGGACATCTACAACTACGGATGCTGGGGAATAATCTTTTCCTCTGATGAAAATAAAAGAATTTATAATGTTAGTAGCCTTTATGTCTTTTTATTCCTGCCATATAAGGGATTTTTCTGGTGAGAAAATCTCAACAATGGATAACAGAGATACATCACACTTTGTGCAATTCACAAAAGATGGGAAGACTATTGCAAGCTTCAAAGTGGAGCTTGCCATTACAGATGAGGAGCGGGGGCGGGGACTGATGTATAGAAAGAGTCTGAATGAGGACTCAGGGATGCTCTTTATATTCAGGGAGGATGGGAGCCACACCTTCTGGATGAAGAATACCTATATCCCGCTTGATATGATATTTATAAATTCAGATATGGAGGTGGTAGGTGTATATCCAGATGCGGTCCCGCTCTCCGAGGAGCCCATAAGTGTAAATAGACCTTCCAGATATGTCCTGGAGATAAACGCAGGTCTATCAGAGAGATATGGAATTGATAAATCTACAAAGGCAGTCTTTATAAATATCTTTTAGAAGATATTCCCTATTCTTTTGATGGATATTTCAGAAACGATAGAAAACCAAAAAATACCAGAAGTCCTGCAACAGGCCCTACCAACAGTATACCCATCGGCCTATCCGCAGTGGCACCGAACACAGTGAAGAGTTGGGTGGTAATCACCGGTACCAGGGCGGCTGCGGTCTTTGAGATAATCCCCTCCATTCCGTTATACATCGCCTCTCTTCTATATCCCGTCTTCCTCTCATCGTTGTCAACCACATCGGCAAATATTGCTCGCGGTAGCACAAATGCGGTTGATATTGGGAATGCGATGATACCGAGTATTATTATCAGGTGTACCATCTGCGAGGCAAAGAGTGAATTATCAAATCTAATTCCAGTGACAGATAGAACAGATATTATCATATTCCCTAAAAATGGTGTTGAACCAATAAAGTAGAAGAGCGGCAGTCCTATTGCAAATCCGAGAAGCCCGAGGTTGTATATTATCTTCTTCCCATACTTTGTAGAGAGTCTGGAGACTAACGGGAAGAGGATTAAGGAGAATACTATAACCGCACCCTGCATTATACCAGCGAGGTCCTCCTTCTTCCCGAGGATCTTCACCACCATATAAGGCATTGAGATAATTACAGAGTCAATTCCTATCCTGAAGAATGCCACGGATGCCACATAAGGGACAAAGAACTGATTTTTAAATGTATGCTTTATTGCCTCCAGAAAATTAAAGGGTACCTCTTTTGATTCACTATGTGGGGTCTCATTGATAAATCTTATTGAAAGCCAGAAACAGAGAAGCGTTATAATTCCTACAATGATTGCCAGAGCCTTATATCCATCTGCAATTCTTATAAATCCGATGTTCAATCCATCCGACAATCCCTCAATTACCACCCCTGCTACAATCGTTGCCACCAGCATCCCCGCCACCTCAAAGTACCCCATTATCTCCGAGAGCTTTATCCTCTCATCCTGATAAGGTGTAATCTCCGGGAGCAAAGATAGATATGGACCTACAACACCTGCATAACTGAGCCAGAAAATACCAAGCATAAGGGCGAGCCATACCCCATTGACTATATGTGCAGTCGGATAGATAGGAAACCACATCGCTATGAATGTAAATGCAAAGACAGGGGCAAGAAAGATTACAAAAGGTTTTCTCCTCCCCCACCGGGACCTTGTGCGGTCAGATATATATCCATATATGGGGTTGGATATCGCCTCCATCAGCCGCGCCCCACCGGCAATAAATCCAAATGCAGAGTAAGAGAGAAATGCCGTACCTTCCTTTATGATATTTCCGTCGGGTGTGCTCTCGGACTTTGTATAAAAGTACTGTAGCCAGCCTATTACAATCGCCGGACCGACGCCCTGTGCAAAGTTCCCGAGTGAATACATAATCTTTTGAAAGAGTGATAGGGCATTACCGGAGGTTGGCATACATACCTTTCTGTTCTTTTCTGATTACTTCTTTAACTCCCGCCTCTTCATATCTAAAAGTTTAAGCTCTCTTAAAGCATCTGTGCAGTCTGGATTACATTGAATTGCCTTCTCAAACTGCCTCTCCGCAAGGTCATCACGATTTATCCCTTTGTAGATATAGCCCATAAAGAGATAAGCCTTATCCAGCTTTGGATTCTTTGTAATCGCCGTGGCTATGGCATCCCTTGCCTTCTTGAGGACCTCCTGATTCTCGGGCTCTGACTGAAAGAGCGCCCAACCGTAATGGGCGAAGTACTCTGCCTCCTCTGGATAGAGGTCTATAGCCTCCTTAAAACTCTCAGCCGCTTTTATAAAGAGTCTCTTCTTTAGGTACTCCTCACCGGCCTGAAACTTCCCTTCTGCGGCAAGCAATCTCGTTACATCATCTGCTGCCTCAGCTTTGCTAACCTGTGTTATCCTGTTGATATATTCGCCTCTCCTCTGCTCATCAACGAGTGTATTGTGTGCCTCTGTAAGAATCTTAAAGAGCTCTTCAGCCATCTTCCTGACCTCTCTGCCGGCTGAATTTGGAATCCTGTCGGGGTGAAATTCCTTTGCAAGAGTTATATATGCCCTCTTGATTTCACCTATTGTTGACATCTGATTGACGCCCAGAAGGTCAAAATAATTTCCGCTGCGAGCCACGGTGAGCTTCTTTATAATCTTATTCTTTATCTCCCTATCCTCAAGCGGAAGAACTGTCTCCTGTTGTACCTTTGGTTGCTCGGGTTGTTTAATTGGAAGTGGAGGTGGGGCAACCGGGAGCGGAGGTGGTGCCTCCTGCCCTGCTGGATATTGAGATATAACCACCATACCGGTAATTTTTAGTGCAAAGATGAATCTTAGCATCCTCTCCCTTGATATCTGCGAAGACATCAGTATATCCCTCAATGTCCTGCTCCCGTCAATGGATTTCAATATACTCTCCTCATCTTCATCCATCAACATCTCCTGAAATCTCAATGACGGATTGGGGTTGGGATGAACATATTGGTTCTGATATTTTTCAAGATACTGCTCAATCTTTCCAACATCATAATTCCTTTTGATGCCTTCATAAATTAGCGATGCAACAGAGAGCTCAAGTGTGGTAATTGGTGTCTCAAAGTCCTCCTTGTAGTTGAATTGATAATCTCCCTCGGGCCAACCAAATATGTCGTAGAGTTTTATCTCAAGTTGTTTCTCAAGCCCATATTTGAGATTGTGTGGAGATATGGCTCCCATCTCAATAAGAATTGTCCCCTGCTGTCTGCCCGAATCCTTCATAAGTTTTACTGATTCATTGAGTTCCTCTTCTGTAATCATCTTCTCTCTGACAAGTACCCTCCCAAGGCACTCATTTAATAGATTGGACTTTACAAATATTGGTCTTCCATCCCTGATATAGACAATCTTTTTTATCTTCTCATACTTGAGGAGGAGGACACCACTCGCCTTTTTCTGATAAAATGCCGCAAGTAGTTCCGGGAAGGGAGTATCTCTGAGATTCCCCCGTGTACTTATCTCAAATGTCATCTCCTCTTCCTGTCTCTCCACCTCATCTCTCTCAGAGATACCCATTGAATCTGCAATGGTCTCTCCTCTTACTTCCTGCTTTGGCGGAGGGGCAAGACCCGGATATTCAGAACCGAAAGTCTTTTTAAGGATGTTGAATATCTGCTCCAATTTTACCGGCTTGTCCAGATAGTCCAGTACACGATACTTCTTAATTGCTTCATTTCGATGACTCACAGCCCTGTATACACCACTTATCATCAGGATAGGGATGTTCTCTCCCTTTGGGCTCTTCCTTATCCTCTCTGCGAGCTGAAATCCATTCATAACAGGGATGAGGACATCAAGGATTATAAAATCTACATTCTTGGATTCAAAGGTCTTGAGCGCCCAGTTCCCATCCTTTTCAACCAGAACTGAGAAACCTTCACCTTCCAGTGCATCCGATAAAAGCTTCTGCACACTCTTATCGTCTTCAACAATCAAAATCGTCTTACTCATAAATTACTCTCCTGCCTGAAATTTACAGGTTGCTGTAATGGTCTGACTCTCCATTGTATCTATATTGTAATTAAGGTTATCCGCCTTAGGGGCTGGTGTATATCTCGCCTTTGCGGTAATGGTCACATCTATCTCCTGTGTTGGGTCACGTTCTGTAAGTTTATCCTTGAGCTTGAATGTCCACTTTCTATTTTTGTCAAATGAATTTGGCTCTATCACATCATCACCATATAGACCTTTTCTTATACTCATACCCGGATATGTCTGAGTAAATACCTTTACATCCCCTCCATTCTCTATACAGGTAGAACAGAGATTGTCAACCTCAATTGAAATATAATCGTAGTTGCTGTCAAATGCTATCGGATTCAGGTTCTTATCTACGAGTGTAAGGGTAAAAGATTGAGAGGCGCCAGCAGGGAGTACCTTCCCTGTTGGAAGAATGTTTGAAAACTCAGCACCCATATATGGGGCGCCAGACCAGAGAATCTTAAAGCACTTCCATATATCGGTCTCTCTGTCGTATCTGCCATTTGGACCATCAAACTTTCCATTTGAATTTGTATCAATATAGAGTTCACCATTATCAAATTCACCATTGTCATTTGCATCCACAAACGGCTCAGAGATATCATCAAACGGTTCTCCTGAATCCCATTTCCCGTTATTGTTTAAGTCATCAAATCCCTCTTCGCCCTTTATCACTGCACAGATAGTCGCCAGTCCATCTCTCGGATTATTTATCACACCCGAGACCTCAGGGTTATTTACAGATGGCTCACCAGGGAGTGGATCCACATCCACAGGTGGATCCCCCGACGCTGTATAGATGTAATATTCGGGATCGGTATTGTTGTCCGGCGTAATTATCTTGACAGAACCGGCCTCAGTAATGAAAGTGGGTCTTGGTCTTAGAATCGGTGTCCCCTTTGCATTCCTGACCTCCAGATCGCATCTCACCTGAATAGGTGTTGTAATACCTGCGGTATCAAGTGCACCAATATTTCTGGCAGAACAGGTAAATGTCATATTGCGATGATTTGCACCTGCGGACTCAACGAATTTAACGGTAACAGATGCTACCAGATTCTTTCCACTCGGAGTTGTAAAACTCGCCGTAACAGTTACCTCTCCAGCGGTGGTTGAGCTATAAAGGTCTATTGTTGCATAGCCGCCAATAGTAGATGCCTGTGCCTCCTTCTTAACTGTATCAGGGTCAAAACTACCATCCGTGGTCAAAAAGTTTATATTTGTTCCATCAGGTGCAGTGCTGTCATCATATTCCAGATAGGCTGTAATCTTCAATGATGAGATTCCATCAGCCGGTATCTCTTTAGGATTTGCTGTAATAGAGAGACTGCTTGAGCTTGAACAATCGCAGTGAGATAAAATAATACCAGTAAAAATAAGGACAGATAAAAAATAATACCTTCTAATAGTCATCTTTCCTCCCAACAATTATTGATTATATTATAATCACTTACCAAATAATTCAACATAAATTTATTAACATCTTTTGTAATTTTGGATGTTGAAGAAATGTTTTTGAATAAATCTATCCCAGACCATCTTTAAAAGAATTTTTTAAAGAATTTGGTCTTATTTTATCAATAATTAAATTGCTAATTCAAGATTAATCCGGACATTTGGGTCATCTTGTAAAATCTATCTGCACTACTGCATTCTCACAGGTTGGTGTCACATTACTATCTCTATAAATTCTAAAGTAGACTGGCATTGTATTGTTCTTACAGATATTCTTGTTCTCTACATTACCTGATTCATAGCAGGGTTTCTCGCCAAGCGGTTTCCCGTCAGGGCCGCTGCCCCCTCTAAAATCAGTATAGAAGCTATACTCCTGTGAATCACAATTCAGAAAAGTATTCCATTTAGGAGATGTACTACAATCTATCTCAAAAACATCAAGAAGATATTGCCTCTGTGGATTTGAAATTATCTTAATACTTATTCGGAAGTTGTCCCCATAAGTTATATCTTCATTGACATCATCAACAAAGGTTGCTTTATACCATGCCGACTTTCCAACAGGGAGCAGATTGGTCTGAATAGAGTACGATTGAGTCTTGTTAGAAAAGGATCCGAGGTCGGTTGCAGATAAACAACTATCCCCACCTTGAATAGAAGAATATGCCTGACATTCACACCCATCTGCTACAACACCGTTTATATCATACCAATTACTCGCACAGGAAGAGATTTTGCATCCATTACTACCATCACACTGAAAAGTCGTATGAATATCTGTAGGACACAGGATTTTGATGTCTGCATTATCCGTCTGTCCATCGCAATCATTATCCTTACCATCACACCTCTCCTGCCCATCGGGTGTACAATGATACTCACAGCCATCAGAAGGGTCTTTATTGATATCATAATAACCCTGTTGACAGGAAACAACCTTACAGACCATATCGGAGCACATCCCTATCGCATTAGGAGGCTGACAGGGACTGTTACATTTTCCACAATGCTGGCTGTTGTTCTTCACATCAGTCTCACATCCATCCTCCCAGTTGTCATTGCAGTTTCCATAACCATAATTGCAGACATATTCGCAATGCCCCTGGACACAATTTGCCTCACTGGTATTGAAGGCGGGTGGACACATTGTATTTGCATTTAACTCATCTGTCTTGCCATTACAGTCGTTGTCAACTCCATCACATATCTCAATACCATTATTTGATTTGACACACTCCGCCTCACAGCCGTCATCATATAGGCCGTTATTGTCCCAGTAATTTGGTTCACACTCAGCTATTACACAGACCTTATCTCCATTCTTCTCTATGCAGGCAGTAGATGCTACATGTTTTTTTGCCTTATCCTTTAATGGACAGACATCATCCGGCAATCCATTGTCAATCTCACCATCGCAATCGTTGTCCTCCCCGTCACAGATATCCACCCCTTTAAGTTTGGGTGCACAGTGGTACTCACATCCATCCTCTGGCTTTCCATTGATATCATAATAATCCGGCTCGCAGGTTGCACCCTCTCCCTTAAGAATCACCACGAGTTTTGGGCTGTCAATATCTGTATTTTCAATTATTACATTCGCCTGCTTTACCCCAGCCTTCTTTGGTTTGAACTGAACCTTTATTTCAATGAATGCACCTTTCTCCTTTATTGGCGCCGGGAATGTTGGAAGTTCACTCAGTTCAAATTCTGCAATTTCAGGACCACCTGCATCTTCCACCAACCCTTTATCGCCACCTGCATCTGTCCCCAATCCTTCATCAATATAGATATTTGTAATCTTAAGGTCCCCACCCGTAGAATTTGAAATTGTAATAGATTTCAGTTCGGATTTATTACCCGGATAAAGTTTTCCAAAGTCTATAGTATCTGGTGTAGCAACGATGGTTGGGTCAATCCCTCTCCCATAAAGAAGGATATTTTTAACCTTTGTGGATTTCCCTCCTGTAACAAGAAATATATTTACCTGATTCTGGGGAAGTGAGCCTACCTTCTTTGGGGAGTAAAAAACCTTCACTTTCTGGGTCTCATTGTAGTTAATAGATATGGTCTTTTTTTCAAGTGAGAGCTCATCACTCTTATTTGCAAAGTCAAGTGCAATATTAATCTTTGCCTTTGATAGGCTCTTATTTGTAATTGATATCTCCTGTCCACTCTTATCTCTGACCTGCACATCCCCAAAATTGATCTCCTCGGGGGTAACTGTTATACCGGCAATCTGCTCTGTCTCACCTTTCATACAGACCATCTTTCCCGTAGAATCTGCCTCACAGTGATAACCTCTGGGGCAGTCATCATTTGTGACACAGGGGAGGTCAGCATAAAAATCTTGAGAACAGGTTGAAAGGGTTAATGCCAGACTCAAAATAAATAAGACAGATAAAAATTTCATTCCTCTCATCATAAATAAATTATATTTCAGCAAATTTACAATTGCAACAGAAAACAGAATGTATCCGCAAAATGTAAATCACCCCAAATCTGTCCAAAACAAATTTTAATTTTAGACCTCCTGGATATTAGATTTTGATAGAGAAGGATCTATATGAATATTGATTGCGTTAGTTTTTGATAAATTCTACAAATATCTCTTATGAATAGGTTTTATAAGGCGGTAAGAGAGAGAATGGTTGATAATGGAGCAGGTGATTTTAATTGTTGAGGGCAATTAGTAGCAATAGATTTCAAACGGAGTTTAGCATACAAGAATTTTGGGGAATGAATAAATTCCTGGAGAAACCACCAATTGTGCCAGATGCAGCAATTGTAGTGGCTATGAATATTAGCCCTTACTTAAGTTGAACAGCATTTTAAGGGTTTGTGAACAAAAGGAGATAACCTGATTTTGAGAATATAGATTGAGAATATAGATCCAGAATCCTTATTTTACAGATAGTTAACTTTTCAAATCAGATTATTTTGGACAGCAGTGAAATCACCCATATATTGAAATCATTTTAAAACCGTGTGCCTCTATACTGTTATCATATACGGCTCACACGCCAAATTAAGAATCAGTATAAAAGAGGAGTTAAAAGGAGAAGGGTCGTGCCAGATTTTAATTTTAAATCTATAATAAAAATTCTTGACATATTGCGTCAAAAATTGATATTTGAAATACCTGTCGTTTTATTGTATAAGCGAGGTTCTGTTTTGAAAAAGTTCGGTGTGTATCAATAACCTTTTACTTAAAGAAGGAGGAATACCGTGAAGATTTTAGTTACAGCAAAAAGGGTGACAGACCCTGATATGAAGATTAAGGTCAAGCCAGACGGGACTGGCATTGTCACTGATGGGATGAACTACAAGATTAATCCATTCTGCGAAATCGCTGTTGAAGAGGCGCTGAGGATTCGCGAGAAGGGGAATCAGGCTGAGATAGTAGTCATTGGAATCGGTCCCAAAGAGGCAGCAACCGAACTCAGGACTGCCCTTGCAATGGGTGCAGACAGGGCAATACTTGTCCTCTTAGAGAAATACTATGATTCAACCGTGGTAGCGAAGATTTTGAAGAAGATTGTGGAGGATGAAAAACCAGACTTGATTATCACAGGGAAACAGGCCGTAGATGATGATTCAAATCAGGCTTCACAGATGCTATCGGCACTCTTGGGGTATCCACAGGCATGCTTTGCATCAAAGATTGAACTCATAGACGGTGGCAAGAAGGCAAAGGTCACCAGAGAGGTGGATGGCGGACTTGAGACAATTCAGGTAGAATTACCGGCTATTGTCTCTGCTGACCTGAGATTAAATGAACCGAGATATCCAACAGTCCCAAACATTCTCAAGGCAAAGAAGAAGCCACTAAAGGAGATTCCTGTTGAATCACTCGGAATAGACATTACACCGCGAACAGAGTTTGTGAAAATGACCGAACCACCAACCCGTAAGGCCGGTATCAAAGTGCCGGATGTCGCAACTCTGGTTGATAAATTAAAGAACGAAGCAAAGGTTATATAAAAGCAGGAGGTTAAAAATGGCAAAAGTATTAATCATAGCAGAGCATACAAAAGGACAAATCAAAAAGGCCACTCTCTCATCTATAACCGCTGCCACAAAAGTTGGTGGAGGATATTCAATAGTGGTGGTCGGCAAGGATGTAAAAGGGGTTGCAGACCTATATGCAAAGTATGGCGCAGAGAAGGTCTTTGTGATTGATAACGACATCTTTAAAAATTACATAGCAGAGAACTATGCAGAGGCTATTGCACAATTGATAAAGGCAAATAACTTTGAATTTGTATTTGGCTCGGCCACTGCATTTACAAAGGACCTTCTACCAAGAATCGCTGCCAAGTTTGACGCAGGTATGGCTTCTGAGGTGCTCTTCATTGAGGTAAGTGGTGGCGATGTAATCTTTGCAAGACCTATGTGGGCTGGAAATGCTATTGCACACATCAAAATAACCTCACCGGTTAAGTTTGCCACAATCAGAGCCACAGAGTTTGACCATGCAAAGGAGGCGGCTACTTTATCTCCAGTGGAGGCATTTACCGCAAATGTTGATCCAGCAAAGGCAAAGGTAGAATATATTGAATTTGCTGAGACAAAGAGTGAGAGACCCGAACTCACAGAGGCAAGGGTAGTAATATCCGGCGGAAGAGGTGCAAAGGGTCCCGAGGGATTCAAACTCATTGAAGAGTTAGCGGACCTATTAAACGCAGCAATCGGTGCATCAAGAGCGGCGGTAGACTCTGGCTGGGTTCCCAATGACCTTCAGGTTGGCCAGACTGGAAAGATTGTTGCTCCAGAACTATATATCGCCTGTGGTATTTCTGGTGCCATTCAGCATCTGGCAGGAATGAAAGGTTCCAAGGTCATTGTTGCAATCAATAAAGATGAAGAGGCACCAATCTTTCAGGTAGCAGATTATGGACTGGTGGCAGATATGTTTAAGGCGATTCCAGAGATCATCTCAGCCATAAAGGCCTCCAGATAAAGCATTTTTTGAATTTAATAAAGGAGTAAAAAATGTCCTTTATGCACCAGAGTCTTTTATCTTTTCTGTTTGCATCAGATAAATCTTCTTTAATCCCGACACATAACAGTGTCCTTGCTATGATACTCTTTATTCTGGTCATTGCAACGGGGATTGCAGTCTTTGCCTATCTTATGTATCAGAGATGGCAGATATTGAAGATTGGAAAATATGAAGATAGATTCTCAAATTTCACAACCCGAATCAAGAATGTAATAGTCGTAGCATTCTTCCAGAAGAGGATTCTGAATGAACTTCAGGCGGGAATAATGCACGCCTTTATATTCTGGGGTTTCTGTGTGGTCTCCATCAACTCTCTCACATTTATTGGAGAGGGATTTATAAATGGATTCCATCTGCCGTTTCTTGGACCGGATCAGATATTGGGAAAGATCTATGGATTTACCAAGGACCTATTTGAGGTTCTGGTGCTGATTGGACTTGCCATCGCATTTTACAGAAGGCTCATTTTGAAACCAAAGCGACTGACATACTCATTTGAGGCAAATCTCATCCTGATATTCATTCTGCTACTTATGATAAGCGACTTCTTTATGTTTGGTATAAAACTAAATGCAAATGAACTATCTCAGGAATTTTCGAAATTCGTCTTTGCCTCAGCGATTGCAGGTAAACTGGTCTCCAGATGGTCTATGGATGCACAGCAGACATTTTATATGGTAAATTTCTGGCTGCACCTTGTAATATTCTTCTCCTTTTTAAATATCCTGCCACTTTCAAAACACTTTCATGTCATTACATCCATACCCAATACATATTTCGTAAAGCTCACTCCAAAAGGTCAATTGACAAAGATGAACCTTGAGGATGAGACGCTTGAATCTTTTGGGACTAGCAGAATAGAGGACCTCACCTGGAAACAGATCTTTGATACCTGGACCTGTACAGAATGTGGGAGATGTCAGACATATTGCCCTGCTTATGAGACCGGCAAACCACTCTCTGATAAAGAGATAAATCAAGATCTCAAACACCATATTTATGATGAGGCGCCATACATTATTGAGGAGAGAAAGTATAAATCCCAACAAAATACAGATTCAACACAGGGTAGTTCACAGGGGAATAAGCAGGGAGGAGAGTCCCATAAAAGACCAAATATGATAGGAGAGATTATCAAAGAGGATACCATCTGGGCATGTACAACCTGCGGATGGTGTGAGGAGGCCTGCCCGGTACAGATTGAGAATATAGGGAGGATTATAGATTTTAGAAGATACCTCGTGCTCACAGAATCCAGATTTCCCAAAGAGGCAACATCTGTATTTAAGGGGCTTGAGAACAACTCCAATCCATGGGGACTCGGCTCAAATAAACGTCAGGATTGGGCAGAGGGTGTTGAGGGAGTAAGGTGGGCATCCGAAAATCCCGATTTTGAGTATCTGTTTTATGTCGGTTGTGCAGGGAGCTTTGATGACAGGAACAAGAAGATAACAAAGGCTATGGTAAAGATTCTAAACATCGCAGGGATTAACTTTGCTATGCTCGGAAATGAAGAGGGGTGTTGTGGAGACTCCGCGCGAAGACTCGGAAACGAATATCTCTATCAGACTCTCGCACAGACAAATATAGAGACATTCAACAACTACAAAGTCAAGAAGATAATCACCACCTGCCCCCATGGATACAACACCATTAAGAATGAATATCCCCAATTCGGCGGAAATTATGAGGTGTATCACCATACAGAATTCATTCTTAAACTTATAAATGAAGGAAGGTTGAAGTTAAAGAACCCGATCAATCAGACCCTAACATATCACGACTCCTGCTACCTCGGTAGAATAAATGATATTTATGAAGAGCCGAGAGAGATATTGAAGAGGCTCAGCGGAGTAAATTACAAAGAGATGCCAAGAAATCATTATCAATCCTTCTGTTGTGGTGCTGGCGGTGGGAGGATGTGGTTGGAGGAGCATATAGGGACAAGAATCAATATCAACAGAACAGAAGAGGCATTAAGCCTAAACCCGGACACCATTGCAGTAGGTTGCCCATTCTGTCTGATAATGCTTGATGATGGAATCAAAGATAAGGGCGCAGAGGAGAAGGTGAAGGTTCTGGACATATCCGAAATCGTTGCAAAAGCCATAGAGCAATAGAATTTTAATTTGCTGTCCACCGCCCACAGTTGCTTCCCTATTATCAACTTATATTTTACAATGACTGCTTCTCCTTTTTATATTAGCAACCGATTTGATATAATGTTGCTGTTCAGCGGGAAGTTCAAACCATCTATCTCCCGCTTCAATACTACTACAGTCCCGTGCATAGGTCATAACAGTTTCACTGGGGAGAGGTTTTGCCCTGTCTGCAATAACTCCATTCATTTGTTGAACATCTTTTCTGAGATATAAATCACGAAGCTCAGTCGCATTTGTCCTTTTAATTCTGATAATCTTCTGATATAAGTTATACTCATACTGGAGGAGGGTATGTCATTTATCATTTCAATTGTGCTTCTGATTGTTTCAATCGTTCTCCTGCTTCTTTATATCAAAGAGAAGAATGGAAGATTGTCAATCCGAATTGGTAAGAGAGGGAGTTCTGTCATTGCCTCTGAGATACCATTTGACAACGACACAGAGTTGGTAGAGGGGATTTTATCTTATATTCCCGTGATTAATGAATATCAGATTTACCTCGCATGCTCAGGTATGGATGAGAGGAGTCCGAATAAGATTATCTCTGATAGAGAATATTTTCTCGGCAAACTTGACTCAGAAGAGATGAAAGGTTTTAGGCTCAAGAGCCCTTTTAAGGATATATCTATATTCTTTCTCAATGAAGAGATTGAGGATAAAGAGAAGATACTTCTGACTCATGACCTGATTGTAAACTCTGCCCAGATTCCAGACAGGGAACTGCTCCTTGAATCCGGCTTTATAGTGACTATTATTGCATCAAGTAATCTAATTGTAGTTACTGGCGTAAAAGGGGAGTTTGAAAGACTTCTATTATATCTCTTTGAATACCTCTCCGGGAAAAATAAGAGTCTCATTCTTTCAAAGATGTAATTACAAAAATTTTCTACATTCTTCTACAGGACACCAATCTATATCTCTTTAATGTTATTTATTATACCAGCTCGGTTTATAGAGTATATGGTAATTTTTAGGGTCAAGAGGGTTCATCTTCATATAGATATTTCTAAGCCCGACCTTTAGAGAGACCAGAAGCCACCATAAATACATATTGCGCTTATATCTATACTTTGAGGTAAGACCTTTTAATATCCATCGGGGTCTTATGTAATCAGATGTAATCTCTGCCATTAAATCCAGAATCTCCTCTCGTGTAAGATGTTCAGAATCCATAACAGGTGTACTCCAATCAAACTCCTCAAAATCTACATCTTTTAGCCAGCCTTTTGTTATTGCCTCATCATACATAATTGTACCAGGCACAGGGGTGAGCGGATGAAAGGCGGGGAAATCAAGTCCAAGTCTCTTTGCATATTCTCCAAGCGCAAGTAGTGATTCTCTACTCTCCCCTCTGTGCCCTACAATAAAAGTGCCCTGAAGAAATACCTGTGGATATTTTCTCTTAAATATGCTGATTATCTCTTCCGTGATTGAGGGTTTATAGAATTTCTTATTAAAACTTTCAAGTACATCTTTTTCACTCCTCTCAATTCCGATACAGATGTGCACAAGTCCACTTCTAACCATCTTTTCAAGTATCCCGTTCTTTTCATCTCTTAAAAGACAGTCTGCTCTCATAAATGCAAACCATTGAACAGGTAGATTCTTCTTAATCAAAAGCCCTGCAAATTCATCATTCCACTCGGGCAGCAGATTGAAGGAGTCATCCACAAATATCATCATCTGTTTTTTATAGACCCTATAGAGATATTCAACCTCCTCAACTGTATATTGCGGGCTTTTTGTCCTGAATCTCGGAATGAGTTTGACCCTGCCGTTCTCAATCCTTCTCTCGGCATTATTTACCCAGAAGGCACAGAAGCTACATCTTCCGGTGCATCCTCGTGAGTGATGTATCGTGGTGCCACCCGGCGAGAATAGGTAATCTGACTTTCCGTAGAGATGCATAGGGAGCATATCATATGCTGGCATTGGAAGGGTATTGAGGTCATCAATTAGCCCTCTCGGCTCTGTTATTATGATCTGTTCTTCCCTCCTAAAGGCTATACCCTTTACTCTCTCAATCCCGGATGCCCCACCTTCTATATGTTGTAACAATTCTAATAATGTGACCTCTCCTTCTCCAATGACAACATAGTCAACCACATCTGAAGAGAGAGTCCATTCTATGGTATTTGCAAAGTGGGTTCCACCCGCTATGGTTACGATATCCCTATCAATAGATTTTGCAAGCCTCAGCACCTTCAATGCCTCGGACGCATACATAGAGTGATTTTCACCAACAGCCACCACATCAGGTCTGAAGTCAATAATCTCTCTTGCAAGTGATTTATATCCTATATGTAGAGGGAGACAGTCAAGCACCTTAACATCAATCTTCTCTCTTCTGAGAAATGCAGCAAGACATATCAGATTTTGAGGTACAAGATAGTTATCCTGTTCGTGTATAAAGGGCCAGAATTTACGAGGACCATGTACTAATAGTACTCTCATTTCATCATTGCATAAATGCCATAAAGCAGATTTCTGGGAGTGATAGTTCTTATCTTGAAGAGGTGTCTAATTATCATTTTGGGTCTCAGGTAGAACCTTCTGGTTGCAATCTTCTGTAACTTTAAGAGCCTCTCAGCAGATATTGTATCTGTTGATATAACCATAGTGGATGGATCTGGATTAAATGTTGTAAAATTCTCCCAATCTCTTCTGTTCAGCTTCCCCTTTGCAATAAGCTGGTCATATAGTTGTGAACCCGGGAATGGGACAGTAATAGCAAATTTTGCAAAATCCACATCGGACTCAATTGAAAACCTGATTGTCTCTTCAATCTCATCCTCTGTCTCATCAGGTAGCCCTATCATAAAAAGCCCTACTATATGAATATTCTCTTTGTGGGCAATCTGAATCATCTCTTTTGTGAGCGACAGGTCAAGTCTTTTATTTATTGAATTGAGAACCCTCTGACTACCAGATTCAATACCAAACAACAATCTCCTCGCACCGGACCTGTACATAAGATTCAGCAATTTCTGATTCAATCTATCGGGTCTCGTTTCCGAAATCCAGACAACCTTCTTATTTATTCCTCTTCGTATTAATTCTTCACAGAGTAAAGTTGTATGTTCTTCATCAAACGGGAATATGGGGTCTATAAATCCTATCTGCCTGACATTGAAATTTTTATAGAGATATTCAAATTCATCGGCAATTGATGCTGGAGAACGTTTTCTATATATCTTCCCCATATAGTCAAGAGAGCAATAGGTACATCTATAAGGGCAACCCCTTGAGCCGGATATTGAGAGTGTCGGTTTTGCAATATCTGCAAAAGGTAACATACCATATTCTTTATAGGGGAAGAGTTGCCACGCAGGAAATGGTAGGTCGTCCAGATTTGTAGGTGGTTCTCTATTCGGGGTATTTATATTTTTTCCATTCTCCCTGAAGGCGATACCTTTGATGTCTCTTAATTCTCTTTTCTTTTCAAGATAATCAACAATCTCCAGAATCGTCTCCTCCCCCTCACCGTGTGTAATGATATCTGCGATCCCGGTATTTAAGAAATCCTCATAAAACAGGCTTGCGTGAATTCCACCCAAAACTATCTTTGTCTCTTTTGATTTATCTCGTATGATCTGGCACATCCTCTCAACAACAGGGGCAGAAGGGGTGAGTGTGGTAATCCCAACAAGATCCGGCCTGAATAACCCTATCCTATTTGCAAGGTCCTCGTAAGAGAGGCTCTCTCCAAAATAGTCCATCACCTCAACTTCAAAACCCTTTTTAATAAGGATGGCGGCGATATACGCGAGCCCAATACAGGGCATCGCCTGTAAAAGTCTGGAGAATCTTCCAAACTTCTCTCTTACTATAGGTGGATTTATAAGTAAGGCACGCACTACTTTTTAGGTCTAATTCCTTTTGGTCTTGGATTTGGTCTCCAGTTCATAATAAACCTCCAAATCGTAATTTATAACAACAAATTTTTATTGTCAATAAATGTGTCATTTTTATTATTTAATTGGCTCAACCTTTAATTAAAAGAAGGGAGTAAATTGGAGTATTATTAAATACAGGTTGCTGGTAAAATTTTGGGATGAAAGATTCAATTCATCCCGAGTAATTTTCTAATCTGATTTGCTACAAGGTGGATACCAAATTTTAATAAGGTTAAAAAATCAACTTTGTAGAAGAGATTCCTGATTCTGGATGGTCTGAGATAAAATCTTATGTAACCTTTTGTCTGGTAATATTCCAATCTTTCACGACTCACACCTTGTAGTTCAAGTGTATTTCCAACAATCCTGCCGGTTGCCGAATATGATTCCTTTCTGAGTCTTAGCCCCCCAATCCCCTTTTTTGCCCACTCATAGACCTCTGTACTCGGAAATGGCGCCAGAATCGCCAGATTTATAAAGTCTGGATTTAATTTCATAATAAAGTCAAGTGTCTGTTTTATAGTCTCTTCATTCTCATATGGCAGCCCGAGTATAAAATTTGTATCAACCTTTATGCCAGCCTCTTTTGTCCATCTGATTGCCTGCTCGGTCATCTCTATGGTAAATCCCTTCCTGATACCATCTAAAATTCTCTGATTCCCACTCTCCGCCCCATAGACAATTGAGAAGACATTTGCCTCTTTCATCGCCAGAAGCATCTCTTTATTAACCCTATCAATACGAGTGGAGGCAATATATCTGACTCTGTTTAGCCCACGGCGTGTGATCTCATTAAATAATCTAATTGTATAATCAGGGTCAATGGTTAAGGTGTCGTCCGCAAAGAAGATCTGTGTAGCTTTATATTGCCTGATATCCCTTTCAATCTCTTCTACTACCAGTTCATAAGACCTGACCCTGACATGGTGTCCCATCGGCTGATAACAGAATACACATCTATTTGGACAACCTCTCGCAGTGATTACAGGCACCTCTATCCCTTTAAAGTAGTGAGGCTTATATCTCTCAAATGGGAATCCTTCAAAATCCGGCATTGGAAGGGTATCAATATCCTGAATAAGTTCCCTCGGGGGATTTATCTTAATATTATCGCCATCTCTATATGCAAGACCCTTTATATGTTCAAATGAATTTGAATTATTCAGCGAGTCCATCAGTTCAAGTAGAGTATTCTCACCTTCCCCAAAGACCACAAAGTCAATAGCGCTATATCTTTTCAGGGTATCCTCCGGTAGTGCGCTCGGGTGTGAGCCACCAACCACAATTTTAATTGAGCTATCAATTTTCTTTATTTCCTGAGCAATATATGCCCCGTCATCCATTTCAGAGGTACAATGTATATTTATACCTACCAGATTCTGTTCGGATTTAGAGAGTATCTGTCTGAGTGTTTTAATAGGGTTTATGTATGCCCTCGCATCAAAAATCTTACTATCAATTCCATTCTTTTTCATAAATGCATTTAAATATGCAATGCCGAGTGGGGGACCTTTTTGGTTCATCCCGAGCTCTTTATCAATCCCGAAGGTGTGATATGGTATAATAAATAAAATCTTACCGCGCATAATCTCAAGTATAATATTAAAAATATTTTAGACAACTGTATTTTTATTAAGGGCTTAATTTTTTCTTCATTATTAGAATATCGTCAATACAGCATATTTTTTTCTTTACACACAAATATGTTGTGTATAATTTAATTATGGTTGCAAAGCAGCTATTATATATTTTGAAATTATTCAACAGGAGGCGTTAAGTGTCCAATACTGAATTTGTAAATCAGGAAGAGCTATTAAACTCTATATTGCATATAAGCCCTCGTGTAAATTGGGATACATTAAAACTCAATGAGATTGAGGCATTTATCCTGTCCCGTGCCACAGGTGTTTTAACAATAAAAGAAATAATTGAGCAGACAAGCATTGATACCGGGCAGGCACTCAATATTATAAATAACTATCTTACAAAGGGAGTATTACTTATAGAGAAGAAGACACTACCAAAGAGTGCTGACTTCTCTCTTACCGGGATAAAAAGGATTGAACAGAAGGTTGCACTCAAGAAGGTTCAGGAGATAAAGTCTTTTGAAAACTACGAGATTAAATTCCCTTTTGGTGAACTCTCAGAGTATCATTTTCCAAAGATACTGATGTATGCCCTCTTCTCAAAACTCTCCGGGAAGATAGAGGTGGAGAGAGAAAAAAATACGAAGATAATTAGTTTTGAGAACGGAATGGTCTGCGATGTGAAAGGCCTCCCAATACTTCTTGAGGAATGTCTGGGGAGGCTGATGCTCTCAAGAGGGGAGATATCTTACGAACAATATATGGAGAGTCTGAAGATTATGGCGAGGTCTCACAAGAGACAGGGAGAGATACTCATTCAAATGAAGGCATCAACGGAGAAGGCAATTGAGAATGCCCTCAGAGTTCAGGCTGAGATAAAAATAACAGACCTCTTTGGATGGGAAAATGGGAGTTACAAAATAAGACCGGGCGTCAAGATTAATAGGTCTTTTACAAATGGCATAGATATTGTGGCGGTAATATATTCTGGCGTAAGAGAGAAGAGCTCGCTTGAAAGGGTTAGAAAAGAGATAAAGAATGTTCAACTCAAACAGTATGAATTTTCAAACCCCACCCTGTTTGGCTTATTGAAGAACGCGGTGAAGGAGAAAGATGTCTCTGTTCTTGATTATCTTGAGAGTCATAAAGCAGGAGTGATTAACGACCTCCTCTCAAATAAATCGGCATCAGCATATATTCTGGTATATACCCTACTCCTGTTAGGTATAATCAGGGTTAAGAGATAAGTTTTCTGATGACACTTTTAAAATCAAGATACATCCAGAATATAGTTATTTTGCTCATCTTTATTATTTCGCTACCCGCTTTCATTAAGATTCTGGATTTTTCAAGATTTGTAATATTTACCACAAATATTTTAGAGTTGCTTCTGGGAATTGTAGAGTATTTCTTTGTCAATTATACCATCCTTTCATTTCTGACAACATCCACTATTCTGCTCTGCCTGATTTTTATAACATATAGGATTTTTAAGAGAAGATTATATCTTGATATCTGGTTTTTAACAGGATTTATTGTCTTTCTATCTGAATTATTACCCTTTGTCTTATTAAGGTCTGTGAAAGTAGAGCTGCTTATGTTTTATCTTGTGGTCTTTTCAATTCTATTTTTATTTATTTTATTAAAAAATACAAAATACGATTTTTTTAAGTCCTTCGCCCTTTCATCACTCATCCTTTTCCCATTGTTTGCGATCTTTTTATTAATTGGATTCAATGCCAGTGCCGCAAGACCCAAGAAGACAATCCTCAATGGTGGACCTGAGCATAATTGGTACGATGAAAGGTGTGACAGAAAGAGACTACTCTCACAACCAGAGATAAAACCGGTCTGGATTGAAGACGCGTGGTTATACGGCGGTGTAGCAACAGGAGATGGAAGGTATATCTATTTTTCTGACAACGGATATGGTATAGTTGGTTTTGAATTGATGGAGAATGGAGAGTATAGAAAACTACCTTTTATCAAGTACCCACCAGATTTTAATGCCGCACTCTACAGTCACAGACTATATCTAACACCAGATGAAAAATATATATTCTATTATGGTGCAAGGAGCGCAGAGTTTGTCTTCATAGACAGAGAAAAGTTGGAGGTGGCTTATGTTATACCCACAAAAAACGGACTTGACGGCTTTTCTGCTACAATTGATACAAGAAGAAATCTGATATACGGCTTCCCCTTTATAGGAAAAGAGGTCCCTGTCTTATCTTATGAAGATGGTATCCCAAGATTGATTAAATGGATTGATTTTTCACAGGTCCCCGGCTGGGCAATTCAGGGAGTTTATGATGAGAAGAGAGACATACTTATTGTCTTTACATCTTCTAATATCAGCCTGTTTAATGCTAACAATTATTACCCAATAAAGCACATTAAGACCAATGGAGTTAATACAAGATATGTATTCGATATAGATAATGAGAAAATGTACTTTTCTAATGAATTTTTGAATGTAATTACCTTACTGGATTTAAATACATACGATTTTAAATTTATTGAAGGAATACCGGCCGGTATAAGGGAGCTTTTCTACATTAAAAAAAATAATATTCTTCTTCTTTCAAATTTTTCTACTGGTATAGTCTATGTCTTAGACCTTAAGACTAATTTAATAATTTCTCAGATATATGTTGGGCAACGGATAAGGGGGGCTCTGGTTACAAATAAAAATAATTTTACAGGTGGAATTATATTGTCATCTTCCTGTGGTATTTTTGAAGTAGGATTAAGGAAGTAGATTTTTGTTAATAAAGTAAAGCATATTACATATACAACGTCCATAAGCAGGATTAATAAGACACTCATTTTTACATTTGTCCAACAGGATACTTCGTTCATCTCTATTGTAAAATTGATATCCGATGGAATATCGATTACCCTTATGCAGTTCATAAAAATCTATAAATCTATTTAATCTATGAATCACATTATATCTCTCAGGGTAAAGATGCATTGGAGAGCCAGGGGGAGAGTTCAGTAGGAATTGAAAATGACAGGATATAACGACTGACCTTCCCAATCTCTTTAATCATTGACTTAGTCTCCTTTACAGTCTCCTGGTCTTCAAACGGAAGTCCAGAAAAAAGAATCAATCTCATTCGTACTTTATGCCTGACTGCATACTTTATTACTTGCATTAAAGACTCATTACTATATTTGCCCATTGAATTAAGCCGCCTTTGTTTCTCAGACAGAGAGTATACAAGTAATAGAATTGTTGACCTATGATTTAATTTTGCAAATTTATCTATAAAATCTTCAGTAGGCAGGTTATGCCATATATCTTGATTAACTGAAATATCGGTAAAATATCTGGCGAGTTCATTAAAAATTTCAACAAATTTCTTTTCTTCTTTGTCATAATAAAAAGCAGAAGTGAAGTTTTTAATTCCTAACTTATAATATGTTTCTATATCACCAAGTATATAATCAACTTGTTTCATTATAGGTTTATTCCTTCCAAGTATATTTCTTAAATTATATCCTCCTGCGCAGAAACTGCAATTATATGCACAGCCGCGTCCTATAACTATATAATGAATGGGAGAGAGCCAGAATGAGAGCATATCCAACAGGTCCATAAGACCTGGATTTTTATAATCATAGACATACTTTAATTTAGCATATCTCTCATAGTTATTAAGGGCAGTAATATCTGTAAATTTGAAAGCATTAAACTCATCCTGACCTGCAAAGACAAATTCTTTATTCATGATAATGTTATTGCCCATTTTATAAATCAGGTTGGGTATGTCAGAAAAGTCTGTACCCCCATTAAGATATTTTTGCATAAACAAAAGTAATGGAATCTCCCCCTCGCCTTTTATCACACCATCAATAAAGTCAAAAAGATTCAGGATCTCTTCTGCATAGATACTCGCAGTTAATCCACCTAATAATATAAAAGATTCAGGATAGATGCTCTTAATCTTTCTTGCTATCTCCATACATTCATAAGCCTGATGGTTCCACATTAAGGATATTCCATATACCTTTGCTCTATTATTTTTTATTATATCCTCAACGCTTATATTTTGATGAACGACCTTTTCAACCCCAATGTGAATTATCTTCGTTTTTATGCCGTTTGTCCTCAATAAATTCGCCATAGAAAATAAGCCGGCTGGAATAATATTTATAAAACCAACTCTACCAAGCGGTCTGAAATAATGATTAAATTTTGGTGTATGGATAAATATCAAATCGTACATATCAAAATTCTATCTCTTAATATGGCACATTCTTAAAGATAGAGAGTTTTAATACATTGATACCATTTCTAATCAGTGAATAATAATTCGGTACATCTTTTATATTTCTTATAATTCTATCTATATCAATATAAAATTTTCTAACTGCGATCTTCTTTAGTTCCATAAGTCTATCTTCAGATACCTCACATATACTTATAGGTTCACTATAAAATGTATCATACCTTATCAATTTATCAATTATCTTTGAGAGTGGATATCTCTCTTCTGCAAAACGAAAAAATGCCGTGTCTGGATAAGGTGTAACAAATGAGACACTGGCCGTGTGCAATGGTAATTTTTGCATCAATTCTATTGTGTCCATTATATCCCCTTCTGTCTCCGTTGGAAAACCAAACATAAAAAATCCACCTATAAGCCTTGATACCCCTTTTAATCTGTATGTATTTTCTATTGTCTTCTCAATCTTCATATTCTTCCCAGATATATCAAGAATCCTTTGAACAGCACTCTCAAATGCAATATTTATTCTGAAAAGGCCTATCTCCTTCATAATGAATAATAACTCCTCAGAAAACAGGTCCCCTCTTACACCTGAAGGTATTGCATAATGTAATTCCTTTTTATAAGGTAGTGCTTCAAAGAGTTCCAGTGTCTTTTTGTTGTTTGCATTGATGGTATCATCTAAAAAGTCAATCTCCTCAACCCCAAACTTCTTCTTTACAAGATTAATCTCTTCAATTATTCTTTCTATACTAAAATATCTTATTCTCCTGCCAAAGATATTATGACAGAACTTACATCCAAATGGACAGCCACGAGAGGACATTAATGGATAGATTCTATCTGTGGCTACAACAAGATTAAATGCGGTTCCAAAGTATTTGAAATAATCCTCCATATTGATCAAAGAAAAATCTGGGATTGGCAATATATCAATATTTTCTACAAACTCCGATGGACCGGTCTCAATAATTTCTTTATTTCTCCTATATATTATTCCACTGACATCTGATGGCTCAACATTCTCTTCAATCCTTCTTATTAGTTCAAGGGAACTTACCTCCCCCTCACCAATTACTCCATAGTCTATAAAAGGATTCTGCTCAAACTCAATTCTCTTAAATGAGGAAATATGAGGACCACCGAGAATAATCTTTATGTCCGGAAAAGAATTTTTTATTGCCTCGGTCATTCTTCTCATAAAAACGGTCTCACTCGTCATATTGGTGATACCAATAATATCGGGATTTAATTCCCTAATAATAGAGGGTATTTTTTTAACCTTAATTTTATTTATGTGTGCATCTAAAATTCTTACACTGTGCCCATATTTTTTTAGAAATGTCCCAACATAGAGGAGCCCAATGGGCAGAGGTGATATCGGGGTATTTGAGAATGGTTTAATTAAAAGGACATCCATTAATAATTTTAAAAGTCAACCTCAGGTGATTGGACATTTGAGAAAGGGTTGAATACAGGCCTATAAACAATGAATTTATTTCATTAAGTCTTCAACCTTTGAAGGCGGTTTGGTCTCTTTTGCTAAGTTGAAGCATTCCTGAATAGTATCAGCCGAGTTTTTGGAGATAAAACAGTTGCTCGTATTTATTAACCTCTCTGCTGTATTGATACCTACCATACACTCTGCAATACAGGATTCTGCTGTCCCACCTAACTCCTTTGGCATTGTCCCATTATTGCTTTTTAAGATGAGATTACAGGTGTTCTCACAATTGAATTTATGATAATTATATGCAATCTTTCCACAATCACTGATTCCAGCGATTCCACTCTTCATCTTCTCCGGAAAATTTGGGCATTTCTGTTCGCAATATGTAGCGAATATATGTGAGGCTTTATTCTTAAGGCATTCAGAGACCTTTTTACAGACAGATGTGCAATCAGTCTGGCCGGCTGCACCTCCTGTCTGATAGTCCAGAGCCTTAATCTCCTGTGCCAGTCTTAAATTATTTTCTGAGATCATAGTTCTCGAGACTGGCTGGCTAAC
>JBMFOP010000045.1:0-25541 GCA_049969675.1 Myxococcota bacterium
AAAAAAAATCAAGTCAAGAATTATTGTAAATTGGTTTTGGGAGAGAATTGAGAGAGAATCAGAATATGTTCAAAGCCGACAACGGATATACAGATTGTATATAAATCCCTCTGGATGTAATTAAAATTATGTTGGGGAGATGAAAGAGGAAACTTATCTAATATCCTTATTTTATAATAAGATAATTTGTGTATTTAGATTATTCTGAACAGCAGTGGCCCAATTATAATAATAAGGAATTACCTTCGCTATCCTTCATCAGTCCCATACCAATAAGTAGATAATCAATCAGCGCCCAGATACCAAGTCCACCGCAGGTAAGTAACTTTACAATCCCCATCCCTGTATAACCGAGATAAAATCTATCAATACCAAATGTCCCTAAAAACATTGATAGCAAGAATGCAGTCCCTTGAGACTTTTTAGGAGTGCCAACTACCGCTTCTCTCAATAATGGATTCCCGTTCGCATCCTTCATCGTTCCCATTCCGAGAATGATTACATCTATCAAAGCCCATATACCAGCGCCACCACAGGTAAGCAGTTTTAAAATTCCAAGGCCGGTATAACCGAGATAGAATCTATCAATCCCTAAAAACCCTAAAAAGACTGATAGTATAAAAGATGTCTGTTGGCTCTTCTGGTTCATTTTACCCTCCTCTTCTTACTACTTGCTCAATGAAAGTAGTTTGAGCGAACTTTTAATAATTGGGAAAATCCTTTCATTCCTCTTATCTTTTAACATCTTTTCCAGGAGCGGAATTGCCCTCTTATCACCAATAGAAGCAAGCGCCTGTGCTGATCTACCTCTAATAAAGATATCTTCATCCTTCAATAAATCCATCAACAAACCAATACACCTCTCATCAGCAACAACAGAGAGGACCTGAATGGATACA
Organism: Myxococcota bacterium; assembly: GCA_049969675.1. Taxonomy (GTDB): domain Bacteria; phylum Myxococcota; class SpSt-1050; order SpSt-1050; family SpSt-1050; genus SpSt-1050. Next base: position 900 of record JBMFOP010000045.1, read on the forward strand.
TCCCTATCTTCCTTTGAATTCCCAAATCTGGCGGTTCTTAAGTGTGAATCTATATCTATCTTATCTTTGAGTTTCTTTAGAGAACTCTTTGCAACCTTTATCTCATCCTGAGAGGATGAGTCCTTCAATAGCATGATTACTGGCTGAATCAACCTTGGATCTTTTATTGTTCCTACCAGTTCAAGTGCATTTATCCTCGTATTCTCATCCTTTGAAGTAAGAGCGTATGTGAGAACCTTATATTTATTTTCAGATGACATACCCATAATTATCTGCGATGTAGTATCACTCACCTGTCCCTTATCTGAAAGTCCATCAGCAAGGGCTTTTAATGCATTATCATCTTTTAGTTCACCAAATATTGCAATAATGCCCATTTTGAGCATAGCATCATCTGTATTCCTGAAAGCATTAATCAGGTCATCCATTGTCTGTTTATTGGATGCCAGCTTAATTAGCGCCTTAACTGCCTCCTTTCTGACAAGGGATTCTGGGTCTTTTAAGAGCTCAATAAGTGGCTTTGTGGCTTTTGGATCCCCGATATTTCCGAGTGCAATTGCAGAGGCACCCTTAATTGCATAATCTTCATCTTTTAATGTGGTTATCAATGCATCCACCGCCCGCTTATCCTGCATCTTGCCTAAAAAGATAGCAGCCTGTAATCTGGATTTGAATGAGGATGAGTATTTTAATTCCTCTATCATATTATCTACCATATCGGCATAAAGGTTAAAAGATGTAATCCCCATCACTGCCAATAAACAAATAATTCTTTTTTTCAACATAACTGCCCTCTCATCTATTGGTAGTTTAATACCATAAGAGATGGCTTACTGCAAATAAATTCTTACTAAATTATTCAATTAACGAACAGGAGCAACCGGACTCATCATTACCTTCCTCTCTCGGACTACCATCAATCACTATAATATCCTGACTTACAGATGCATCCTTTGTTGAGACATCTGACTGAATCACATCAGATTGAACCACCACATCTTCTGTGGCATCTGGCTGGACTGCTATATCATTTCCATTCCCTGTATCTTCTACAACTCCAACATCAGTGTTTGAAGTATCATTGTTTGAGGTATCCTCTACCCCCGCATCTGGCTGTGGAGTCTGTGTCTCAACCGATGGAGTTATCATCTGCAGTATCCCCTGTGCCCCTCCATAGTTGACAAATGCAATATAATATCTGTGTCCACCTTCTATCTCAGGTGCAGCAACCTCAAAATGGCTATTATCCTTGGTCTTAACCTCAAAATCGGCATTGGAAGTTATATCCCCCTGTGAATTGATATCAAATTCAACTGGATTATCCTTCTTCATCAGTATCCTTATTTCAGCATCTGAACCACCATACACAGAATTGCTATATATATCCATATCCAGCATAAACTTGCTCGTATTCTCTGGCATATCATAATAAAATTGCAGATAACCGGGCGCATAAGGGGAGAGACCAACAATGTCAAGTCCCTCAACAAGCAATATATATTTACCATTTTCAAGGCTTACCAACCGCTCACAATCCAATATATTATTCTGTTTGAAGATATCTTCTGCCTTGGTAGCAAATTCCTCTCCAATATTTGAATCATTCTTTAATGCACTCACGAGGGCTTTTGTAAAATCCCCAAAAGTTGCAATCTGACTTAATGCTACAACTGTATCATATACCTTCTGGTCAAATAGTTTTTCGCTGCCAAATTGACTTACAAACTCCATTCTTACCTTCCATAGGGCATTTGAGAGGAGAAGACCGTCATTGTGGCTTTCTCCCCATAAATTATCAGGACACCTGACATCAATGCTTAGATCCCTCAGTGCCCCATGGTCCTCTGTTGCATTACTTACATACTCCCCAAGTTTTGGATCTCCAGATACAGTGGATGAGAAATAATCTGCAAGACCTTCATTCATCGCACCCGGGTCAATATACATACCGTACTGGTCAAAATAGGCATATGCGAGATTAGATGTAGAGCCAATCATCGCGTGAGTAAATTCATGATATGTCACCTCTGCATCATAGGAGAAATCCACCTTCTCTCCCTGTCCAAATACTATTGCATCATCATGAATTCCAAAATCATCAAAACTACCATCATATGGTATAAAAGCGGCGTTATCAAATGGCATAAATTTATCTGTAGTACAGATATTCCAGCCCGGATTATTGGGGTCTTCTACACAATTGGACCTGAGTTCATAGAAGTTTGGTATCTTAAAATTGACCACTGTCATAAGTGATGGCAGGCCAGAGTTTGTATTTATCTTTTCAAACCCCTTCTCCTTAAAATAAGTGTACATCTTATTTGCGTGGTAATACATCATCACCTCCGCAAAGTCATCCTCCATTACAGACTCAAAACACGCCTGTGAGTCCTCGGGATTAAAACACTTTGTCGGGTCATCCGGCGTAAAATAGAAATCGCCATTTTCATCAGATTTCGCCTTTGGACTTATATTACATATGGAAAATCTCATAGTAGTCTGATACTGAGGCATTGGAAATTCTTTCTGTTCTCCAAGTCCATAACAATTTGTACTCCTGATGAGTGTCCCTGTAAGCGTCTTATCCGTCACAGTTGGGTCAAGATTCTCTATGTCAACCTCAACTGTTGGATTTGTTCCATCAACACCCGGATTTGGATTATATACATTTGCCTTATTTAAGGTAAACACATTATTCTTCTTGAAGAGCAACTTTCCGCTTTTTGCATCTATATAATATGTAACACTTGTCATTGAAGCAAATGAAGCCACTTTTACCTCATATGCAAAGAATGCCCTCTTGCCCATAAGAAATACAATTTCTCTCACTGAATTGGGATTATATCTCGCACCAACAAGGTTATTGAAGCTGGCATATTTATTTGTAACAAGATAGTATGCATCCTCTCTATTAAAGGCGGCTCTAACATCTATATTTTCTAAAGAGAGTCTGAAGAATGATGCCTTTCTTACAACATTATTATCCAGAGTTATCGCTATACCGGCTGGATATACTGGATATCCCTTATATATATAATTAAATCTCACAGTCTTCTCATCCTTACCATTTATCACCTTATCAAATACAAATCCTATCTCGTTGTTGATTGAGAATAGGTGGCTGTACTTTGCAATAAAATTAGAGGCAGCATCCTGAATTGAGCCAGATGTAACCCTTTCACTCAGAGAAGTAATTAAAACCGGAGTATTCTGCCCGAGCTTTGAAATTATCTTCGCATCTGGATTATTCTGCTTCAAGAGAGTAACTTCTGTATTAAAGTCATAAGAAAAGAGACTCCCACAGAATAACATAACCACTGCCAGTACTAAAAACGCCTTCTTCATAAAAAACCTCCTTAAAAAGATTTTCACAATAAGATGCCCTTATAAAGGCTCATTAACCTCTTATTAAAACTTCAGGATTCTGTCCATACTAATCATCAAATAAATTTTATTATGAAAAATCTGTCATATCATAAAAAGTGTGTTATTAATAAATTATGAGCGATGAACATAATATACGCGCTATCGCAATATTAATTCTGGACGAGATACTTCAAAAAAACTATTCAAGAGATGTTGTTCTTGCCAGATATTTTTCAAAATATGAACTATCGGAGATTGATAGGGACTTCATCTTTAATGTAGTATTAAATACACTCAGATTCAAAGAGATATTTGACGAGATAATAACAAAGGTACTCAATATCAGACTTCAAAGAATTGAGCCATTGATAAAGACTACAATGGAAGTTGCACTTGGGCAGATTCTCACAATGGATAGGATACCGGTTTATGCAGCTGTATCTGAGAGTATTGAGGGTTACAAACAGATCGGCAGGAATTCAGGGGGTGTAGGTTTTCTGAACTTCGCCCTCAGGAGGTTATCAAGGAAAGGCGATCTCAAAGAGCTCTTTGAGAGATTTAAGAGGGAGAATCTTCTAATTTACAAATTATCAGACGAACTTAAAAGTGAATTGAGAGAGGATGAACTGCAGACCATATACAAAAATTCATTTGAACGTCCACCGATATTTTTACGAATTAGAGAAGGGTTCAAAATTAAATCAGATATAATACCTATACTTGAACGGGAGAAGATCGATTATAGACTTTCAACCATTGTCTCTTCATCCATTATTCTCCCACCTGAAATTTCAGTAAAACTTTTAGGTAAAATACTTCCAGAAGATTCGTTTGTATTACAATCCGAACTCAGTCAGCTCACCGCACATCTAATTCCATTGGAACAGGGTGATAGATTCCTTGATGTATGCTCGGGCAATCAGATTAAGAGCCAGCAGATCAGCGAAATTCTTAAGAATCATATAGATATTACCTCAGTAGATATTAAAGAGATAAAAAATCCGAAATTTAAATATATACGGGCAGATGCACAAAATATCAGATTTAAAGATAAATTTAATAAGGTCTTAATTGATGCCCCCTGCTCGGGATTGGGAACCATCTCTCAAAATCCAGAGTTAAAATTTAAGATTAAAAAGACTGCTATTAAACGTTTCTCCTTCATTCAATATCGTATACTCACAAATATATCACAATATTTGAAATCTAATGGTATCCTGCTCTACTCTGTCTGTACCATCACAAAATCTGAAACGACAGAACTGATAAAAATATTTCTTGAAGAAAATAAACAATTTGAGATAATCAGACCTGTGATTGTGAATAATGAATTGAATAGATTCTTAACAGAAGAAGGCTTTTTGAGAATTTTTAATTACAATCATCAAAGTTTCTTTTATGCTCTTTTAAGAAGGAAGTATTAATATGTTAAGTAAGAACAAAGTATATATAGCACCTTCTATTCTCTCGGCAGATTTTTCAAGGTTATCAGACGAGATAAAGGATGTGGAGAGTTCTGGCGTGGATATAATTCACATTGATGTAATGGATGGGATATTTGTCCCAAATATTACCATTGGTCCACAGATAATAAAATCTTTGAGAAAGATAACCAGACTCCCATTTGATGTACATCTGATGATTGAGAATCCAGACAGATATATTGACGATTTTGCGATAGCAGGTTCAGATATAATCACAGTTCACCTTGAGGCCTCAAGACACCTTCATAGAACCATTCAAAAGATTAAGGAGGCCTCTGACAGGTTCAACAGAGAATTATCTAATAGAAGTTTTGATAAAATACTTTGTGGTGTCTCCATAAATCCACATACCCCCATATCAGCCATAGAGGAGATTATAAATGAAATAGACCTGTTATTGATAATGACCGTTAATCCCGGATTTGGCGGGCAGAAGTTCATAGATTCAATGATAAATAAGATTTCTAAGGCAAACCAATTATTGGGCAGGACTGAAGTCTTAATAGAAGTTGATGGTGGTGTAAACGATATGAATGCTAAAAGTCTGATTGAGAATGGTGTTCAAATACTCGTAGCAGGAAATTATATATTCTCAGCAAAAGATAGAAGAGAGGCAATCAAAAGACTCAGAGGATAGAATATGAAAAAATATTACTTTCTGGGAATTGATGGAGGGGGAACAAAGACAATAACAGCCATCTCTGATGAGAAAGGAAGGATAGTCTCAATTGCAAAGAGCGGCCCTTCCAACTTTCAATCTTTTGGAATTGAAAACACATATCGGGAATTAAAGAATGGGATTGAAAATGCGATAAAATCTGCGAAGATTAAGATAAAAGATATAGTTTTTGCGGGATTTGGTATATCAGGCGCAGACAGAGATAAAGACTTTGATATCATTTTATCCATATTGCACGACATCCTGCCAGAGACACCAAAGATACTGGTAAATGATACAACCATTGCATTGAGGGCCGGGACAGATGATGGGGTTGGGCTTGCCCTTATCTCCGGCACCGGTACCAATTGCATCGGTTTCAATAGAGAAGGTAAGATGGTCAGAATAGGAGGACTTGGTCCCCTTACTGGAGACTATGGAGCCGGTTCGGATATCGCGCTGGCTGCATATCATGCGGCTTTTAAGTATAATGACGGGAGAGGCAAATATACAATTCTTTATGATATGATAAAGAAACATTTCAGGATAGACGACATAGAAGACCTGATAGAATTGACATATTACGATTCAATGGACTATCACAGATTAAACACAATCACACCTTATGTATTTGCCGCCGCAAAGAAAAATGACCGTATTGCAATTCAAATTTTAGAAAGGTGTGCAGATGCCATCTCTTATGCAGCACTTACTGGATTAAAAAGATTATTCAGAAAAGATGAAAAGATTACAGTTGCTCTGGGGGGCTCTGTATTTATTAAACAGCCTGATAGCATTATGGTGAAAATTATAAAAGAGAGGATTAAAAAGAGATATCCAAAAACCAAATTTGTTGTACTTGACTCCGAACCGGTAATCGGGGCATTGCTTCTTGCCAATGATAATTTTTATGGAGACCTCAGGGCAAATAGATACAAAAATAGATTGAAACAAAACCTATCAAGATACAACCTTCAAGATTAACTCTCTCTTTTTTAATAACATATCAGATATTTGACCTCCTCTTTGTATGACCAAAATAGATCTACAGAATGTTATGGATTAATACAGGTATCCCTTCGTTGTTCTGAGATATTTGGGACAAACTTCTTTTAATGATTACATTTGGTGGAATAACCGATTTTTTTACTTGCATACTGCGAAAATACGCAGTATATACTGACCTATACAATCCTCTTTCATTATGGAGGTATTATAATGAATCTTACAGAGAAGCAGAGGAACATTCTGGATTTTATCAATCAACATATTATAGCAGAAGGGCATCCTCCTACCCTGAAGGAGATAGCCCAACACTTCGGATATGCCTCCGACAATGCAGTCAGGACACATCTGAGGCTTATCCACAAGAAGGGATATCTTAAAAAAGAGCCCAATAAGGCACGCGGGCTCAAGACAGTAGAATTTCTAAAAATTTCACATCAGAATGCTGTAAATATCCCCCTCATAGGTACGATAGCGGCTGGCAGGCCCATTATAGCCCTTGAGAACCTGGAGAAGTATATCTCAGTGGACCGTGAACTCTTCAAAGGGAACGACATATTTGCCCTCAGGACAAAGGGAGATAGTATGGTGGGTGCAGGCATCAACGACGGAGATATCGTCATAATCCATCCTCAAAACGATGCCGAAAATGGCGAGATAGTGGTTGCCATAATCGGCGAAGAGGCTACACTCAAATTCTTATATAAAGAAGGAAATTACATAACCCTGAAGGCGTCAAATCCACTCTACCCTGACATCAAAATAGATATCTCAAAGGGCTCAGATATAAAGATTGTGGGTAAGGTAATAGGGCTGATAAGGAAGTTATAACTGAGACTTTCATCGCATCCAAAAGATTATGGAAGAAAATATACTACATATCAATATCCCCTTCTTTCTTGCCTCGGTAGAATCTCTATTTGACAGCTCACTCAAAGATAGACCTCTGATATTTTCAAACTCTACATCTTTACATTCCCCCATAATTGACCTCTCTGAATCTGCCTACCGCTCTGGAATTAGAAAGGGTATGACCATTCTAAATGCAAAGAGAGTTGAGAAGGATATCCTCATCATCAGGCCGAACCCGGAGAGGTACACAGATGTCCTCAAAGGTATAAAGAGGATCTTTTACAATCTCACCCCGCGCTTTGAACTCCTCCCCTCCGGGGAGGGATATCTGGATATTAAAGGTACAGCAAAACTATCAGGAAGCGCAGAGAATATAGCCCTTCGCCTATATAGAGAGATTATAAAGGATCTCAGACTCAGGAGTCAGATTGGGATCGGAAGTAATAAACTTATCAGCAGGGTCGCATCATCTTTCTTCAACAATGAGGCAGTCATAAAGGTCATAAGTGGTGAAGAGAGGACATTTATCTCCCCGATGTCTATCAAAATCTTACCGGACATCGACAGCTGGGTCATCAAGCGGTTATATGACTACTCCATATTTACAGTGGGAGATATAAACAGATTAACGAGAGAGCATCTATCTACTATATTTGGCAAGTTTGGAGAACTCCTCTCGCTCTGGGGGAGAGGGATTGATACAAGACCTATAATCACAGATAATTCACCACTAATAAAGGAAGAGGCAGATATCTCATATGAAGAGAACGAAGGGCGACTACTGAAGAATAAGCTCTTCTCTATCGCCTCTCAGATTGGATTCAGGCTCAGAGAACGAAGGGTCGTCTCAGGGAGATTCAGACTGACAATTATATATACCGATGACCTCATATCAGATGGTTATATCGGGATCAGACCCGGCACCAATACGGACCTCTCCATCTACCGCCATCTCCTCTCGCTCTTCTATCGCATCAGAACCAGACGTGTAAATGTCAGGAGAATAACAGTCACCTCTTCCCTCTTCTCTCCACTCTTTGTCCAACAAGAAATCATACCTCTTCCACATTCTCGGGAGAGAAGACTCTTTGAGGCAATAGATGCCATAAGAGACCGCTTCGGGAGAGGGGCTATCAGCTTCGGACTGGAACATAATATATGATGTTACTATCATTTCAATCCTCGTTTTCTCCATTTGAAGGGCTCTATTCACCCGAGGAGATCTACAACATTGCAAAAGGACTTGGCTACTCCTCCGTCCTTATCGCCGATACAAATAATCTTTATGGATTTGCAGAGATAATTCGCCTCAGGCGTGAAAAAGGACTGAATATATACACCGGATCGCTACTTAAATATTCAACAAAGGATTCTATACCACCAATCCTCGCCATACCAATAGACGACACAGGGCTCTCAAACCTATTCAATCTCATATCATCACTCAATACCAATAAAAATCTCCGAGATGAAAAATTTATGAGATATCTAACAACACTCTCCGATGGACTAATATTGATCAGTTCTGATATCAATACAATAAAAACCCTCAAGAAACTCTCACAGGAATCGTTCTTTGGTATAAACCACAAAAATATCCCGCTCTACCCTCTTGTGAAGGCAGAAGGGATAAGGGCGGTCATCCTTCAGAACGCCATATTACATTCGGAGGAGGACATTACAACAGCAATATTGCTGAGATGTATAGAGAGGAGAAAGAGGTTTGATGAGATGAGTCATATTTATGAATCACTAAAATGCCATATAGCCATTCCATTCCAGAGTATGGAGAAGAGGTTCAGGTACATCTATGAGGCCTTTGAGAACCTTAATTACATTGAATCCCGGTTGCAGGATAACATCCTGAAACCTGCAGAAATACTACCTGGCAAAGAGCTCTTAGATGCCCCATCAAGACTTTACAAACTTGCCATAAATGGTGCGAAAAAGAGATATACCTCCCTAAATGAGACAATTCTTTCAAGGCTCAGATATGAACTCAATATCATTTCACAGAAGGGATATGCAGGGTACTTCCTGATTGTAAAGGAGATTATTGATCGTACAGAGCTTACCTGTGGCAGGGGTTCTGCTGCGGCAAGTCTGGTGGCATACTGCCTCGGGATTACAAATGTTGACCCAATAAAGCATAATCTAATGTTTGAAAGATTCTTGAACCCCGAGCGGAGCGACCCACCCGATATTGATGTAGACTTTGCATGGGACGAACGGGAAGAGATATTTGACTTTATATTCAACAAATATAACCAGAGGGCTGCACAGGTCTCCAACCATAATAGATTTGCAAAGAGGCTCGCCATAAGGGAGGTGGCACGGGCACTTGGATTTTCAGAAGAGGAGATAAATAGGATTACAAGAATATTGGAACCTCTTATGGATTACAAACATCAAGGCAGATATATCCATAAGGAGGAGCGGGGAGTAATAAGAGATAGCACAATAAACAAAATTTATAACATAGCGAGCAGAATCGCCCCCAATATGAGGCATATCTCCACTCACTGCGGAGGTGTGGTAATCTCTCAAAGAGATATCAAAGTCTCCCTTCCGCTTGAGATAACAGGCGGTGGGAGATTAGTGACCCAGTGGGACAAAGATGACCTTGAAGAGCTCTCAATAGTCAAGATAGATATTTTAGGGAATCGCTCACTTGCAGTAATAAGAGATGCAATAAAGATGATACAGAGGAACTATGGAATTGACATTAAGAAGAAGAGAGTGTCCTTTGAAGAAGATGCTCTTACCATTGAGTTGCTCAGGAGAGGTAAGACCATTGGGGTCTTTTACATTGAATCCCCGGCGATGAGACAGATTCAGAAGAAGACCGGGGTGGCTGACTTTGAACATATAGTTATTCACAGCTCCATCATAAGGCCAGCCGCAAACAGATACATAAACGAATATATAGAGAGGCTCAAAGGGAAACCTTACAGACCTCTCCACCCCGCCCTCTCCGAGCTCCTCTCCGAGACTTATGGGATTATGTGCTATCAGGAAGATGTAATGAAAGCCGCTATATCTATTGCTGGTTTCAACTATGAAGATGCAGATAGATTGCGAAAGACACTCTCAAAGAAAAACAGGGCTGAGAAGATAGAATATTACAGAGAGAAGTTCTTTGAGGGAGGACGAAAGAGAGGTGTGGATGAAGTGGCGCTTAGGGAGATATGGGAGATGATAGAGTCATTTGGGGGTTACTCCTTCTGCAAACCACATTCCGCCTCATATGCACAGGTCTCATTTATGTCAGCATATATCAAGGCACACTTTCCTGCCGAATTTATTGCATCTGTCATCGGGAATAAGGGCGGATATTATTCAGTCTTTGCATATATCTCAGAGGCAAGAAGGATGGGTATTAGGGTCAATCCGCCAGATATAAATCTATCTGATAAGAAGGCTGTGGCTATAGGGGATTCTATCTGGCTCGGTTTTGAGGATATTTTAGGGCTCAAGCAATCTGCAATAGAAAGAATTATCACAGAGAGAGAAAGAGAGGGAAAATATACAGACTTCCGGGACTTCATTAGAAGAAATGGAGAATTGGATTTTGAAGATATCAGGCTCATCACCTTATCAGGATCATTTGATAAAATGGAAGGGATTCAGAATCGCACCACTCTAATGCTCAAGGCTGAGCTATTCAAAAAGGGGAAGTCTGGCACCCTCTTCCAAAACGATACAACCAGGGAAGTCAACCTTCCACCTCTTTCATTTAAGAGAATCATTGAGATAGAATCAGAGATATTTGGTTTTCCTCTCTCAATCCACCCAATCAAATTAGCCCCTCAACTACCTCCTGCAACTCACCTAATCAAGGCATCCGAGATGGGAAAATATATAGGGAAAGAGATAAATATATTAGCCATCCTGATTACAGCAAAACCCATCCTCACCAGTCAAGACGAACCTATGGAGTTTCTCACATTTGAAGATGAGACCGATATCTTTGAGGCAGTCCTCTTCCCATCTGCATACAGAAACTTCAGTCATATAATAGATACCAGAAACGCCTTTATCCTCAGCGGAAAGGTGGAGGAGGATCACGGCGCAATATACCTCAATTGCAACAGAGTAAAATCAGTAAAACTATCCACCGAAAATCTACAAATACAGAGAACAAAGTCCACAGCATAAAAATAGAGAATAGGCACATCTGTCCAAAATAATTTTTTGGATAAGAAAACCCCGGCAGGATAAAAAACATTGAAAGCATTCCTCTATGAATAAGTATATCAGTATTTTTGGATAGATTTATGATTTGCATAAGCACAGCACAATAAAAATAACACAAAACCACAGGTGTGGTGTAGACAAAATGGCGAAGCGAAGCCCCGTGCCGTGCATGCTCATCCCCACAAGGGCTCACAGTTTATACCAAAGGTTGTATTGTAATTTTCCTGTTAGAAATCTGAACTTTATCAATCAAAGATAAAACAGAACCATCTACTCCCAATTCAAAATCCAGATTCTCTGAGAGTATGGATATGCCACTTTCATCAAACTCAAGTATTATCTGATAGCCTTTTCTTCTTTGTAAAATCCACATCATCACTACTGCCATAACTCTAATAAGACTCTCCTGATTCTCATCTATCTTTCCCTTAAACTTCAATCCACCTCCATTTCTTTGCAATAATAGGTCAAAGGATTTCAGAAGATTCAGACATTTATCTTTATCTAAATCCTCAACAAACACTTTTAATATAGACTCAGATGAATCAGTTATAGATTTTTCCTCCTCTTCTCTCCTGAAATATTCTTTATATACAACCTTATGTTTATCTATCTCCGCAGACATAGTTTGAATAAGACTATTTATGCTCTCCATCAATTGATTATACAATGGATAAACACTCTTTAATGTTATAAGATGAACCTTTCCAGCCTTTATCTCCTCAATTGAATTTTTTATTTCGCCTATTATCCTATTCTCTTCCAGATCCAGATGTCTTGTAACCCAGAAGGAGAAGAAAGCCCCGATGATTATCAGGAGGATAAGAGCCAAAATGATAAATTTCAGACTCAATGGATGATCATATCTAAATTTTATTGAGAAGAATTTAAATTTTGCTACCTCTCTATAATCCCTTGCACCACACCGACCTTTACCATCTGATTTATCCAGAGATTCCACACAGATACCAATATTTTTATATTCATTATTCAATGATAATGTTGAGATGTAAATATTCTCTCCACTCTCAAATGCAACAAATGAAAATAGTTTATTATCTTCTACCAATGGCAGGATATATCCGAAGTTGTCATTTAGAAATACAATATTTTGAATATTCTTCTCAATATAGGTTGAAACACCCTCTTTTGAGATACCTTCCCCCTTCAAAAACTTGAGAGTTCTATTATCTTTTTCATAGATAAATATATCCGATATCGGCTTATATTCATTATTCCGAATAACATTTTGCAGGTCATATTTGAGGGTTGTATATATAGTCTCAATCTGACTCCTTATCCTATGGAGATGCAAATCCTGAAGCCTCTCTCCACCCTCTCTGTAAAAAATATTATAAGAGACCAGAAGGGTAAATAGTGTGAACACCACCAATGAAACAAAGAAAATAAAAAATATCCTCAAATCCCTTAAATTCCCTCTCTAAGATCCATAAAAGTTTATCAATTCACCCATCTTTATACCCCTGACGGGCTCTTCTGGGTATTCTCCACTCTTCAATATCTCTTTTAATATCTTTATATAACCAATCCTCTCTTCTTTAGGTATCAAAATCTCTGCCATAAATATTTACTCATCATTCGTTATCTTGAAAAGTAATTGATTTTACTGATATAATAAAAGAAGTCTTTTTTCAAAATAAATCTTTAACCAAAAAGAAATTACATTTAATTTGACAGACAAATATTCTAATAGTATAAATTAAACCTGTATTCTGTAGGACTTTTATGAAACCAATCGCCTCTGGCATAACAAATGTAGGAATGAAGAGAAGTCACAATGAGGATTCGTTTTTCATTGTAGAAGACGAGGGACTTTATATAATTGCAGATGGAATGGGTGGACACTCATCAGGTGAGATTGCATCTCAGATGGCAGTTGAGACTGTTGCCAACTTCTTTAAGTCAACCTCAAATGACGATGAAGTAACATGGCCATTCAAAATGGACAAAGGGAGAGACTATCAGGAGAATAGACTTGTAACTTCAATCAAGCTCGCAAACCTCAGGATCTATGAATCTGCGCAGCGTGAAGCAAAATACAGAGGTATGGGGACTACAATTGTCTCAGCGCTATTCAAAAATGATGAGGTGATAATAGCCCATGTTGGAGATTCAAGATGTTATATTATTAGTGGGAACGAGATGAGACAGATTACGGAAGATCACTCACTCCTCAATGATTATATAAAAGCAAAGAAACTCACCCCAGAAGAACTTGAAAACTTCCCACATAAAAATGTCATAGTCAGGGCTCTCGGGATGAAGGAGACAGTGCAGGTAGATATTAATCGGGTCAAACCAAAACCGAATGATATATTCCTCCTGTGCACCGATGGACTCTCCGGAATGGTTAAAGATGATGAGATGAAGAATATAGTGCTTTCAAACAGGGATAATTTAGAGAAGGCAAACGAATTACTCATTGCAAAAGCCAATGAAAATGGTGGTGTTGATAATATCACCTGTATCCTTCTCAAGATAGTCCAATAAAATATATTCCATACAGCTCTCTATTCTCCTTCTAAATCCTGGTAAGATGTCACATCTGTCACTAATAAATTGTAATTGAAGACTTAAAGATATTGAATTTTTAAGAGAAGGCTTTCTATAAATATGTATCGTATTAATTCCAACAAATTCTCCAAATATTGCTTAAGAACAGGTTTTATAAGGTATGATAGAGATAATGGATATTTTATGTTAGAGGGCATTTTATTTAATTGATTGTGAAAAGAATTGAGATAACCTGTTTATGAAAATATGTATTTACCATCCAAAATTCCCAAAATTCTTATTATACAAATAGTTAACCTCTCAAAGCAGATTATTCTGAACAGCAGCGGATAAATAAAATAAAGGCATAATATTGTGGTACTTTCATAGTAGATTATAAATTCCTGCTTTTGTAAAAATGATAAAACAAGGGATAGATTTTTTGTAGTTTCATAATCGGGCAATAAAAATTTTAAAATTTATGTAGGCTCAAGTATGTTATATGTCAACCTTGGATTCTCAAAGCTACTCAGATAAAGCGATGCCTTTCTTAAAAATTCAAGGAGTTCATCCTCTGATGTAATATTCTCTCCATTAAGTTCAACCGTAACTATACCTGCAAACTTGCTCGTCCTCAAATAACCTATTATATAATCAAAATCTATAACCCCTTCATACGGGAGCAGATGTTCATCCTCCTCTCCATTGTTGTCGTGTAGATGCATTGAGAAGAGGTATCTCCTTGCCTCCATCAAATCACTTATGTAATTGCTGAATATATTTGAATGGCCTATATCCAGACATATACCAAGATGTTCTGTATCAATCTTATGGATGAGTTCTATCAACAATCCCACAGTTACAAATGGTGTGGTATGATTTTCAAGTGCAATCAGAATATCTCTCTTCTTTGCCTCCTCATTTATGACTGTAAGAGATTCTATCAATAGATTTATCTCACTCTCGCTATTATTCTCAAGACCAGTATGAAGAATCGCCACTGGAATCCCGAGCTGACCTGCAACTTCTATATGCCTGATAATCTCTCTTAAAGAATTTGAACGGATATTATTGTCCTCACAACAGATATTAACCTTTTTCCTCTCGTTGAGATCACTCACCCTGTTAAAATATATGGGTAGGTGTATTGAATTTATCTGAATGCCTATATTATCCTCCAGATTCATTAGAATCGCAGGATGTGTCTTATTTAATAAATCGCAGTGAGGTTTCTGCGCAAACAATTCAATTGATGTAATTCCATTCTGTTTTAATTTATTAAACAGGGAAAGGTCAATCTCCTTATCAATAAATGGCAATGTTGAGAGTGCAAACTTCATAAAAACACCTCTATTGAATTTTATACTTTATTTCTTAAAACAAATCTATATAATAATTTCAATTTATTTGGAGTTTTTACGATGAATTTACTATTTATTTATAATAATCTATCTGAACTCAAATCCATTGAACAGAACCTCTCCTCTCTCAATCACAAAATCTATGTTGTCAGAAACCTGCAGGAGGCTATAACCACCTTATCAAGGATAAAGATTGATATTATCTTTTGTGACCTCCTATCCGAGAGGATAGATGGGATTCAGATACTGCGGAAGATTAAGAGTTCGGGAAGCTTTTCATTGATTCCACTTGTGCTGGTCTCTTCAAGCCTTACAGATGAGGAGGATATTTCATTTTTCAGGAGGTTAGGTGCCTTGGGGATAATTGAAAAACCACTTACCATTAAAAGTATTCAATCCATTTTGGAAAACAGACTCCCAAACCAGGAGCTCGGGTTTGAGTATAGCCAGCATAAGATGATATCTGATGAGGAATTTATTGAGGAATATACAAATATTCTAATAAGAAGGATCCAGAAGAGAGTAAAAGCGCTTGAATCCGACCAGATATTCATTCACAACCTCATCAACAGCATACCTTCTGCAATATTTCTTATAGATAAGAATTTTCATATAGTAGATGCCAACGAAGCGGGTATGAAACATATTGGAATAAATGATAAAGATGAGATAAAGAATAAATTCTGCTATTCCCTGTTGTATAAAAGCAATAAGGTATGCAACTTTGAAGGACATAGGTGTCCTATACTCGGTGTAATTCAGGAGAAGATTTCCACCGACCATTATCTTAAATTTGAGTTAGGTAATGATTTGAGACACTACCATATCCACTTCTCCCCTGTCTTAAATCCACAGAATAACTCTATCCTGATGCTTGAAAATATCGTTGATAATTCCAACATTGTAGAGATTATAAATAAGAGTAAAGAGAATGAGTTCAAATTGGAGACGATACTCAATGAATCAAGATATGGAATCCTCCTGATTGAAAAAGAGAAGATTGTAACCATAAATCAGGCGACAAGAACTCTACTGAATCTCAAAGAGGATTCTATAAATGAATTGATTAAAAGTATTGGAGAAGAGATATATCAGGAGATGGTTATCGCAACAAATCAAAATATCATCTTTAGAAAAGAGCTGATAGGTAGCGAGAATCTAAACAATAAGATCATCACACTTGAGGCACAGAAGATTAATTCGCTTGATAGAGAATTTATCTTTATTATCCTTTACGACTATACTGAAAATTACAATCTCATTCAAAGTCTAAGAGATAAAGAATTGCTATTTAGAACCATAATAAATAATGTTCAGGATGTATTTATATTGATTAACAATAATAATATCGTAGAGATTAATAATCAAATAGAGCGCATTACAAATAGAAGACGAGAGTCATATCTCAAACAAAACCTTTTCTCCTCTCTCAATTTTATAAATGAGTCTCATCTGTTTGATATAACTCCCAAAGAACTTACAGTCACAACAGGTGAGAATAAAACTCTAATACTACTTTTAAGGATATATAATCTACTATTAAAAAATCAAAAACATACACTTCTACAACTAACTGATATTACAGAGGAACGGGAACGGGAAAGAATTGAAATTTCAAGAAGGGAGAAGATTCAATATTTTGATAGACTTGAGATTGCAGCGAAGATGAACAAAGGTATAGCACACAGTATCAATAACTTTTTATCAGGGATAAATAATTTTGCTGATTACCTTACAAAACCAGACATAAATACGGAAAATATCAAAGTCACTGCAAATATTATTAAGAAACTCACAAAGAATGCCTCATCCGTGATATCCAGAATATTAAAACTCCTCTCAAAAGGGGATGAGGAATTTACTCAAATAGATATCTCGTATCTGATAGATGAACTATTGGACATTATCAAATATGCGTTTCCCAGAAATATTGAGGTAAGGGCAGAGATAAATTCTACAGATAATATGATAAGAGGTGATTTTAATGCAATACTACAATCATTAATCAATATAGTAATAAATTCAAGAGAGGCTATGCCGAACGGAGGTTCAATAACAATCAGTACAGATAACATCCAGACAATGGATAGCTCAGGAGAAGAAAAGAGATATATCCAGATTAAAATCTCAGATACAGGTAAAGGGATCCCTGAGGAGGTGCGAGATAAAATATTTACACCCTACTTTTCATCTAAAATAGAACCCGGCTCTGGACTTGGGCTCAGTGTAGTCTATAATACTATATTGAATCACAATGGGACGATTAGATTCAAATCAGAGATAAACAAAGGTACAACATTCATCATAAATTTACCTGTATCTTCAGAGAAAACAGATGAACATAAACCTATTCCATCAGGCAGGAGAGAGAAGATATTGATAATATCTGAGAATAGTCTTGAGAGGGAGATTATCAAAAGACTTCTTATTAAAAATAATTACGATGCTTACACTGCTATTGATTCAATTGATGCCCTTGAGAGTCTGAAGGTCACAATGCCAGAACTTGTCATCATAGATTCAAATCTGAGCAGAATCTCAAAGGAAGAGACATATGAAAAAATTATTGAGATTTATCCCGACATCAACATTATACTCTATACAGGGCTCGTGCTGGATGAGGGCACTATGAATCTGATAATGAAGGGATTAAAGGCTATTATATATAAGCCACTTGATATAAGGGAGTTGTTGCAGACTCTTCAATCAGTCCTAAGAAAGGATGATGAACGGATAGTAAATACCACTCCTGATTCAAAAAAAGAGATAAAAAAGATACTCATAATTGACGATGAGGAGTTCATACTATCTGCGCTCAAGATGAACCTCTCTGATAAATACGATATTCAGATTGAGACATCAGGTGCAAAGGCATTAGACCGAATTATCAACAACGAAATTTACGACAGATATATTATTGATATCAATATGCCAGATTTGAATGGGATTGAATTTTACAAAATGCTCAGAGAATTAAATCCCGATATCTCAAAGAAGGTAATCTTTATTACAGGTGGTATTTCAGACGAGAAACTGAACTCTGAACTTCAAGCCATAAAAGACGATATATCTTTGCTTGATAAACCCTTTGATATAGATGAATTGATAAGACTGTTATCTTAAAAACCAGATTAGAAGAGAAATTACAATTACTATAATCAGTCCCGAAATTATACCAAAGATTAGATATCTTTTCAGACTCCTTTCTCGCCCTGAATCGGTATATGACTTTACTTCAATAATCTCTTTCTTATCCGCTATGTCATCAGTTGATAAAACTGTCTTTTTCTCATTTTCAACCAGCGCCGCCCTTATCGCCACGGTCATCTCATCTGATGACTGATATCTATCAGCTGGCTTTGAGGCTATTGCCTTTTCAATCACTGCATCTATTGCGGGATTTACATCATTTCTCAATTGACATATTCTCTTAAAATTCCCCTGTGGAACCTCACCGGAGAGCATCTCATATAGAGTAATTCCAAGCGAGAAGATATCAGCCCTGCTGTCCACCCTCTTTGCATCCCTTCTCTGCTCCGGTGCCATATAATGTGCCGTCCCCATAGCCATACCGGAGTTAGTCAATGAATAGTCATTCTGCGCACCGACGATATCTGCAAGTCCAAAATCAGCGATCCTAACATTTCCATTCTTATCAATGAGGACATTTTCGGGTTTCAGGTCTCTATGAATTACATTCTGTTTATGAGCAAATGAAATAGCCCTTAAAATCTGTAATGTATATTTTATTGCCTCATCAAATCTGAGTCTGCCATTCTTTAACTTCTGCCTCAATGTCTCTCCATCAATATACTCCATCACAAAGTAGAATAATCCATTCTGGACACCCTTATCAATAATCGGGACTATATTTGGATGAGACAACTTTGCAAGAACCTCTGCCTCCCTGTTGAACCGTAATATAAAATCCTTCTGACTCGCATATTCACTCTTGAGTACCTTTATAGCCACAAGCCTGTTTAATGAGAGCTGTCTCGCCTTATAGACAGAACCCATACCACCCTTGCCAATAATCCCTATGATTTCATAGCCCGTAATCTGCGGGATATCAGAGAATATCAGGGTCTCCTTCTGAATACTCTCATTTTTATCATCCACCCCCTTCCCCTCAAATTGCTGTTCTCTCCCATCAAAACTCTCAGACCTTTTTACCTCAAAAAGAATCTTACATCTCTCACAACGTGCCTTCTGGCCTGTCACATATATTGAGACATCGTTTAGATAATCACAGATTGGGCATTTCTGTTTTGTATTACTCATCTCTTCTAAATTTCTTGATGAGCGCCTTTTCCACATTAGGTGGCACAATCCCCTTTACACAACCGCCAAAGGTCACCACCTCTTTTACAGTCTGGGAACTGATATAAAAATGTTCCTGTCCAGTCATCATAAAGAATGTCTCTATTTCGGGGGCAAGTTTCATATTCATATGTGCCATCTGAAATTCGTATTCAAAATCCGATACTGCCCTTAGCCCCCTTATTACGACATTTGAGCCGCTCTTTCTCACATAATCCACAAGAAGGCCGTTGAAGGAATCAACTATTACTCTCCTATCACTTTTGAACACCTCTTTTGCGAGTCTTATCCGCTCCTCCACTGTAAAAAGGGAATTCTTTCTCGGATTGCAGGCAATTGCAAGGATAACCTTATCAAATACCTTGAGCGCCCTCTTTAAGATATCAATATGCCCATTGGTTATAGGGTCAAATGAACCGGGATAGATGGCAGTCTTCTTCATATCTACTCCTTAAAATTGAGTGGATTAAATGAATAAAAAGAGAGAACTGTATCTCCAAATCGTCTTTTCTTATTTAAGTATAATTTACCAATCGTATCGGGATATTCAATCCTCTTACTATGTTCTATTGTCAGAATTCCATTCTCCCTGAGTATATTCTCATTAATCTTTGCAATCACTGAATTAGAAATATTTTCCCTGTATGGTGGGTCAATAAATATAAAATCAAAAGTCTCTTTCACAAGATTAGAGATATATTCAGACGCAGAGATTGTAAAGAATACGGATCTACTTAATAGATTCATAATCCGTGCATTCTCCCTTGCAAGAGAGATAGATTCCTTAGATATATCCACAAAGACAGCTCTACCTGCACCCCTGCTCAAAAACTCAAGCCCGATCGCCCCGGTTCCACAATATAAATCAAGAACAGAAACATCAACAAAATATTGACCAATGATATTAAAATATGCCTCTCTAACTCTATCTGATGTCGGTCTGAGCCCCTCACCCTTAAAGGATTTAAGATGTCTGCCTCTATGTGTTCCAGATATAATCCTCATAAAATTACCGTCTAAATTCTATATTATATTTTAATAAAAAAATCAAAGGTTATAATTAAATTTTTGTTGGGCAAACTAGAAAGATTGAATTATTATCCACCAGGTTGAGTATTACATATTTCATTTTCACCAAATATCTTCTGGCAGGAGACTGCGACAATGATAGATTTTTTATTCATCTTCATAATAATTTTTGGCTTTTTATATCTCTTCTTGCTATTTCTTCTAAAAACTAATTTCATATCCGATCTATTTTATCTCAAACCAAAAAGTGCCATAAGACCTTTTTGAATCATCTATATACAGTTCTGCCCTCCATCTACCCACCAGATTCTGAGATTGTATTGATGAACCCGCTATCGGGATACTGCTCTTTATAAAATATGTCTCTCCAATTAAAAAGACCTTTGATATGTCATACGGGGTATAATCATTATTGTACCTGACCTTAAATGGCGCTTTTTGAGGCTCATCTACAAATAGATTTATAGTCTGAAAAACAGCCTCATCAGGGGTAAAGAGTTCAATCCTTAGATGATGAAAATCATCAATCACATTAAAACCAATGCAAAAATCAATACCTATGACATCCTCTTTATTTATCTCTTCTGAAACAGATTTACAACCGTCAATGGAGATATAAAAATTTACAGGGTAAAAATGAAAGTTGGAAACGGCTCTTTTGACCCTATTATAATCTACCACAGGTATCTCTCCAGTCATTTCAATATCTCTGATATTATTAAAGTTAGAATTAAAATTTAGATTGCCAGAGGCACCAGAGAGGAAAGACATAAAAGCAATTATTACAATTATTACCCTGTTCATCCTGCACCTCCTACTTTGTAAATGGAACCCTGAAGGCAAATATCCTGCCATCAGTGGTACCAAAATATATATTTTTCAAAGATGTATCTGCTGACATATAACCTGTTGCATATCCTACATTTCTTGTAAACTCTGTACTCCCATTGCTCAGGTTTATCTGATATATGGTCCCGGTATTTGAGCCCACATAAACCTTATCCCAGGTAATAGATAAGAGTGGAGGGGTGACACCAGAAATAGGTATATCATACAATGTGCCTGCACTATTTCCATTGTCAACAATCCTGATGAGATGTCCACTCACTGTAAATATAAAACCGTTTGAAAGAGGCAATAAATATGAGAAGTTCACACCGCTTCCAAGCCCCGGATTATATGTCCATCTAACAGATTTATCAGAGGCATTTATGGAATATACAAGACCAGCAGTCTTACTTGCAAAGTTCGCAACGGTCCTGTTATTAGACAGTGTCACACCAAAATCTATATCCCCATAATTGGCAGCATACAGAAGCGCCCCATTATTTATAATATCCAGTATCCACAACGAATTTTGATTTTGAGATGCACCGGAATAACTGGCTACATATAGCCAGTTGTTGGAATAATCAACTGTAGGTCCCCCAACTATTATATCCACCGGATATGAGCCACTTTGATTAAATGTCCAGACTATAGAACCATTATTGGGATCTAATGCATATACCTTATTTGAGACTCTATCAGAATTTCTTGTGCTGAAGAATGCAAGATCCGTGGAATATTTACTCTGATAGGTAGAATTTGCATACTTCCTCAATATCACAGCCGGGGGCGCGGTAATCATTTCAGTTGTGAGTTGCACAGACCATCTTACAACCCCGGTATCAGCATAGATTCCATACGCATATCCATTCTGTGCCCCGGTCAGTATCATCTTTCTCCCATCCTCAAGAGGGACCACCACAAATCTATTATTTATGACTCCACCGAGCGAGAGTGGCCTGTAATATTCCTCTCCATTTAATGGATTCAGTGAATTGACAGTTCCAAGATTGGAGGAGGTATATAGATTTGAGCCCGGATATACAGCCGGAGTAAATAATGATGCTATTCCAACTGAATAGACCCATAGAGGAGATGGCTCAACACCATCTGTAGGCTGTCCCTTTATACCATTTGAGGAGGGGACATCGCCTGTTGAATATACAAAATATTCGTTGTGATTGAAGACTTTATAGCAATAAATTGTACCATTTGCTACACCACTATCTGTATAAGTTGAGGTGGATGAGCCACCAGAATCAGAATAAATCACAGTGGCATTCCCAAGGACCTGCCCAATTGTATATTGAACCCCATCAACAGGTCTTGTATCTGGCGGTGTGCAGGTTGAAGTGGTACCGGTTGTTCTCAATATTAAAACGCCATCATGGTATGCTGGATTATTCCATACGAGTTTTACCCGCGCATTGCCAGATACAGCAACAAGATTGTTGACATCCGGAGGGGGTAAAGAGACAACAACCGTCTCATTGTTATAGAATCTACTAACAACATTTTTAGCATCGGTGATTCTTGTCTCAAATGAATAATTGGTGGTGGAAGGTGGATTGCTGGCATCCCCAACCCTTGAGAATAACAATGTGAAATTACACTCCTCATTCTGTAAGATATAACAGGATGTATTTGCAGCAGAAAATTGATACCTCTCGGGACCTGTAAGTCTTGTATATGTCCAGGTACAACCCTGACAGGGAACACCGCTCTGAACAGCCTTTATCCAGATAGTTGTATCGGGATTATAGACGGTAACAGTCTTTATCCCCACAGAAGATGAGTTTTTTACATTAAATGTGAGGGTCTTATTTGTAGAGTTTCTCAAAACATAGGAAGGAGATATTGAGACAGAATAGGCAGTGATATTTCCGCTCTCGCTAAATGCCTTATTGGTGGATAATCCGCCATCCGCTGTTGCAAAGCCATTGAAAGAAAATGTAGAGCCAACAGGGCCTGTAATTATATATGACCAGACAAAGGATGTACTCTGTCCGGGCAGGAGCTCACCAACAGAGGAGGGGATTGGTCCGGAGACATAACTACTACTTGCTGTCCCTGAGAAGCATAGCCCACCCGGACCTAGAGGACAATCGGATGTAGGAACTATATTTGTAATTGTTGTGTTGCCCCAGTTTGTGACATTCATAATCACAGTGATATCATCTCCAGAGACTATAGCAAGTGGGCTGATAGACATTGTGGCAGTAAAATTCCCGATAGATACATATGGGGATAATGCAGTAGGTGAGCTTATATTCGCACCCGAAGAGGAATAACCGCTGAAATTTATTGTCCCACTTAATGTCGCATTGCAGGTATAGGTAAAATAGCCAGTAGAACCAGATGTGAGATTTAGTGAGGCTGGAGTTGGAGATGAGAGGGTGCAATCCGCCCCATCTGATGACAGCTTCTGAATGGTAGGGACTATGTTATTGACGGTGCCGCTCGTCTTATTTGTAACAGAATAAACCACAGTTATATCCGAACCGATATTTACTGTCTGAGGTGAGGCATCTATGGAGGTAATTAGCGAATATCGTCTATAAAAAGGTTGATTCAAAAGGGTAGAAGTTGATTTGTTTTTACAGCCAAGTAGTCCTTTATTTGATACTGCCTTAATACTTTGAAAAGATTCATTGATATCATTTGTAGATGAAGGGGGAATTACATTTATAGTAAATAGTAATTCTTCTCCCGGGTCAAGTGTATATGCACAATTAGAGGCTTGAAATGTAATGCTTGGGCTTGCTAACGACTGAACTACCCAGTTTGGGGCAGAACCACCTGTGATGATATAACCAGTTGGGAAATTAAACAGAATCTGGCTGATTATATCGGTAGGGGTTGTAGAGGTATTTTTGATAAGGACATCCAGTCTGCTCTCGGTCTGCATAATAGTATAATTATATGGCTTTATAAGGTCCGCCGTAATGGTCCCAGCAGAAGAGAAGGAGGAGATAAGAAATATGCTGAAAAATAATATCCCTAAAAAAATAAATTGTCTTTTCATCTT
>JBMFOP010000046.1:0-25439 GCA_049969675.1 Myxococcota bacterium
GAAAACAAACTTATCAAATCTTTCAAACTCAACTATCCAGATATTAAGATTGAAAATGTTAAAACCTATATGGGTGTTATAATGTTTCAAAAAGATAAAGGAACTTGAAGCCCAAATTGATCAACTGGTTTATCTGCCGTAATTTACTTTACTAAAATCCCTTTTTGTTGATAAAAGAAAATATTTGACATATCTCTTATGTGTTCATATAAATCTATTCCCGCGATCAAAATTGATTTTGCGGAAGAATAGAGACAAATAATCAAATGAACACTGGAATTCACATATTTGAAAAGGCAATAACCAACATTAAAGAACGCATAAATCCGGTGACCTTTGATGTCTGGTTTAAAGAGATTGAGTTTATATCAATGAAAGATAATACCATTGAACTATCCGTACCAAATCGCTTCTTTAAGGAGTTTTTTATAAACAATTATTCAAAAATCCTGCTTGAAGAGATAGCAAAAATCTGTGGTAGTTCATCTATTCCAGCCCTTATTCTCATTGAGAAAAATGAGAATCACAATGAGGAGAAAAAGATTGAACCGATTCAGGAGCCCATAAAAAATACTCATCCATCTCTCAATCCTAAATATACATTTAAGAAGTTTGTTGTGGGTAAGTCAAATGAGCTCGCTTATTATGCAGCAAGAAGTGTTGCAGAGAATCCAGCACAGAAATATAACCCCCTTGTCATCTATGGTAAGTCTGGCCTTGGAAAGACCCATCTCTTAAATGCTATTGGGAATCTGTGGTTTTCAATACATAAGAACGGAAATCTGATTAACATCTCCTCAGAACAACTGATGAATGAATTTATCTTCTCCACAAAAAATGACGAGATGCTTAAATTCAGAGAGAAATACAGGAAGAATTGTGAATTATTACTTTTGGATGATATACAATTTATAGGTGGAAACAAGGGTGCGACTCAGGAAGAGTTGTTCAACATTATTAATACAATGCTGGAAAAGAAGAGACAGATTGTAATTGTCTCCAATGTCCACCCTTCAAAGATAGAGAATCTGGACGAGAAACTTCTGTCCCGTATCACATGGGGTCTCACCTGTGAGATTAAACCCCCAGAACTTGAGGTAAGAATTGAGATATTAAAATTTAAGGCAAAACTACTTGGACTGAATTTAAATGATGAAATAATTGAGTATATAGCCTCAAATATTAAATCAAATGTAAGGGAGCTCGAGAGCGCCCTAAATCACATTGAGGCATTTTCAAGTCTAACCAAACACAAGATTGATATGGCTCTTGTAAAAGAATCATTAAGAGATTTCTTTAGAGTTGAACAGAACAGAATTACACATAATTCTATAATTGATGCCGTTGCAAAATATTTTAACCTTGATAGAACTCAGCTCCTCTCTGATAGGAAGAGCAAAAATATCGTTGTGGCAAGACAGATCTCCATTTACCTCATCAGAAAATACCTCAATCTCTCTCTAAGTGAGATATGTAGTATATTTGGTAAGAGCAATCATAGCGTTATCATCTTCTCAATAAATAAGGTAGAAAAGATGATGAAAGATGAAAATTTTGAAAACATTATTAAGACCATTGAATCAAGTCTAACTGCATTATGAAAATATGTTTAAATGTAGTAAAAAAAATAGTTTGAGAATGTCAAAAATTATTCAAAAAAGCTCGGTGTACATACTTTTTATTAAATTTTGTAAATCAATAACATTTTATCAACTTACAAAAGCAGCAGTTTTAAACACAACTACTTTTAGTATTTCTCAATTAAACCAATTAATTAAAAAAAATTTAAACAAAGAAACAGACTTTACTTATTCTTCTGTTTATTATATATTGCTTAACTAATTTGAAGGAGGAATTAGAGATGAAAATTACTTTACAGAAGGCAGACCTTGAAAGGGCAATAAGTTTTACTCAGGGAATAATTGATAAAAGGACAACAAATCCTATATTGAGTAATATCTTATTTTCTGCGGCTGACAATAAACTTGAACTTTATAGCACAAATATGGACATAAGCTCAATTAATCAGATAGATGCAAGTGTTGAAGTTGTAGGAAGGGCTGTGGTAAGTGCAAGAATGCTTTTTGATATTGTAAGAAAATTTCCTCCCGGGGAGGTTCATCTCAGGAGAATGGATAATAACTGGCTTGAACTTAAGTCTGGCTCTGTCCAATACAAGATCGCAGGTCTGCACCCGGAGGAATATCCGACAATAGAAAAACCCAAAAAGACTGATTATATTAGTATAAAATCAGATACACTAATGAAACTGTTAAAAAAGACGATCTTTGCTGTATCTGAAGAAGATGTAAAGAAGATTCTAGGTGGTGTATTTTTTGATTTTTCAGAGGAGAATTTATTGAAACTCGTTGCAACAGATGGTCATAGACTTTCATTGGTAAGAGAACCGGTAAACTTTAAGGTAAAAAAGAAAGAGGAGGATGGTATAGTCCTTCCGAGAAAAGGTATGTCAGAGCTCTTAAGGATTCTTGAAGAGACGGATGAAGACATAAAGGTAAGTTTTGATGAGAGAATGGCAATCTTTAAGACCGATACAAAGACATTGATGATGAAGGTTCTGGAGGGGACATTCCCTGATTATAATCAGGTTATGCCAAAGGAGAACGATAAGATACTCAAGATAAACAGACAGAGATTCTATGATGCACTCTCAAGAATGGTAATTGTCTCTCACGAGAGGTCAAATATTGTAAGGATATCTTTCTCTGATGAGGGTATAGTGGTCTCATCAGAGTCACCAAATGAAGGTGAAGGTAAGGAATTTGTTGAGGCAGAATATAAAGGTACAAAGATGGAGATGGGCTTTAATGCAAGGTATATTATGGATATCCTTGAAGTAGCAGAAGATGAGGTAATAGAGATGAGAATGCTGGATGAGCTCTCCGCAGTACTTGTAAAGCCTTCACAGGACGAAAATTTTCTGAATGTGGTGATGCCGGTCAGGATGCCGTAGTATTGTATTTTTCTAGTTTCTGAGAGGGACATATATGAATAATCAGATTGGAAACGATTATAATGCCGATAAAATAAAGATTCTGGAAGGGCTTGAGGCTGTTAGAAAAAGACCTGCTATGTATATAGGCTCTACCGGTTCAATGGGGCTACATCACCTTGTCTATGAGGTGGTGGATAACTCTATAGATGAGGCGATGGCTGGATTCTGCACCGAGATAGAGGTAATCATCCACATTGATAATTCCATTACTGTAATTGATAATGGAAGAGGGATTCCGGTAGATATTCACAGGGAGAGAAATAGACCGGCTGCGGAGATTGTGCTAACGGTTCTCCACGCTGGTGGTAAATTTGATGACAGGACATATAAGGTATCAGGGGGATTGCACGGTGTCGGTGTGAGTGTTGTAAATGCCCTATCAGAGAGGTTGGACCTTGAGATTTATAGAGACGGGAAGGTATATCAGCAGTCATATTCAAGGGGAAATCCGACGACTGACTTAAAGGTGGTAGGTGTGACGGAGAGGAGAGGGACAAAGATAACCTTTAAACCAGACGCAGAGATTTTTACTGTTACCGAATTTTCTTTTGATATACTGGCTCAGAGGATGAGAGAGCTCGCATTTTTAAATAGTGGAATCAAGATAATACTGAATGATGAGCGCGAAGATAAGAGGGTTGAGTTTAAGTATGACGGTGGAATTAGATCATTTGTTGAATTCTTGAACAAGAATAAGACACCACTTCATAAGGATGTTATATCGATCTCCGGACTGGCAGAAGATATCTATGTGGATATAGCGATGCAGTATAATGACGGATTCAATGAAAATATATTTTCATTTGTAAATAACATTAATACGGTAGAGGGCGGAACACATCTCATTGGGTTTAAGTCGGCTCTTACAAGGACAATAAATACATATGCAATAACCAACAATATGACCAGAGATTTGAAAGATATAAATCTCTCTGGTGAAGATGTGAGAGAGGGTCTAACAGCAGTAATATCAATAAGGATTAAAGAGCCACAATTTGAGGGACAGACAAAGGCTAAGCTCGGAAATTCTGAAGTAAAAGGAATAGTTGAGTCTTTTGTAAATGATAAACTGCTTACATATCTGATGGAGAATCCTTCAACGGCAAAGGCGATTATCCAGAAGGTGATAGATGCCGCGCGTGCAAGGTATGCCGCGAGTAAGGCAAGGGAGATTGAGAGGAAAAAGGCACTTGGAAGAATTACCCTCCCGGGTAAGCTCGCTGATTGTCAGGAACGAAAGGCTGAATTTGCCGAGCTTTTTATAGTTGAGGGAGATTCTGCGGGTGGCTCTGCAAAGCAGGGTAGAGATAGAAGAAATCAGGCGATACTGCCACTCAGAGGTAAGATCTTGAATGTGGAGAAGGCGAGATTTGATAAACTTATAGATTCTGAGGAGATCTCAACACTTATTGCCTCGCTGGGCACTGGAATCGGTCAGGGTGAATATAATATTGATAAACTCCGCTATCATAAAATCATCATAATGACAGATGCCGATGTGGACGGTTCGCATATTAAGACCTTATTGCTTACATTGTTTTTCAGGCATTTTAAGGAGATTATAGAGCGTGGTTATCTATATGTGGCTCAACCACCGCTTTATAAAATACAGAAAGGGAAACAGAGTATCTATCTGAGATATGACTCTGACCTTGAGAACTATCTACTGAATATCGCCCAGAATGATGCCTCTATAAAGGCGTCGGATTCCGATAGAATATTAACAGGGGAGGAGATGAAGAACTGGCTCCTGTGTACATCTCAACTCTCAAAGGCGCTAAAGAAGATAGATAGACGTAAAGATAGATATGTTATTGAGGCTTTTTTAAAAAGGCTATTAGATGATGGGGATATTTTCTCAGATAATATATTACTTGAAAGTTTATGCTCTGATATCGTTACAGAGATAGGCAATAAGGCAAGAGAGAGGACACCTGTAACATTTATTGTGGAAGATGATTTTGAACACTCTTCAAAAAAGGTGAGATTTAATAGCAGATATTTTGGTGCAAATAGGGAGACGCTTGTGGATAAAAACTATATAATGCAACCCGAATTTGAGCATTTAAAGAATCTCTATAAACAGGTCTTCTCCTTTGGAAGACCTCCATATACAGTTTATTACAAACAGAGGAGTTTTGAACTGAATAGCTTTGAAGATGTATACGAGGCGGTTATTCAGGAGACGAAGAAAGGACAGCAGATTACAAGATATAAAGGTCTCGGAGAGATGAACCCCGAGCAACTCTGGGAGACTACAATGAATCCGGAGAACAGAAGGGTGCTCAGGGTTTCAATCTCGGACGCGGTGGAGGCAGATTGGCTATTTTCTGTTCTTATGGGAGAAAAGGTGGAACAACGCAGGGAGTTTATTGAAAAATATGCACTGGAGGCAACCAATCTTGATATTTAGTAGAACGAGCTCAATATTCTTTCTTTTTATTTTTCTCTATGCGAGCGATGGTTTTACTCAATTACAGGATATGCCAGCAGAGGTTATTTTAGAGAAGGCAAAGGTGCAGTTTGTGTTTGAAAATTATGATAGCGCATTTAGTCTTGCACAGCAGGTTATAAACCTTGATAGCAAAAATGTGGAGGCATATCTTATAATTGCACAGATGATGATTATTTTGTAGATATTGAGAAGAAGACAAGAAAATCTATTCTTGGAATTGTAAGAGGAAAGGTGATGTTTTATGTTAATAAGTTGTTTTTAAACCCAAAGAGTAAATTTGAAGTCAAAACCAGGACATGTGTAGCGGGAGTTCGGGGAACGAAGTTCTTTATAGAGAGTGATGAGAGGGAATTTCTTGGCGTTATAGACGGACAGGTGGAGCTCAAAAGGGAGGATAAGGCAATTATTTTAACAGCTGGAAAATGTTTTGATTCAAAGAAGGGCCTTGTTGTCTCTGATATAGACCAGGCAATACTAATTCAAAATCGCAAAATGGCGAAATCTTTGTTGTGAATATTCCAGAAGGTAATTATGATTTATATAGTGTGGGGAAATTGAGAGAGAAGAAATTGTTAAAGAGTAATGTGGAGATAAAAGGAAGCAACCTCAATCTGGAGATTTAAATACCTTTTTATTCATTGATTATCTGCTACGCTCTCTTATTGAGATAATGTGACTCTTGTTGATAAGATAAGTCTTCTTTAGGTTTTCATCGGTTAGGAGCAGAAACTTCTCTTTTTGATTTACCTGATCTGATAATCTGGCAACAGGTGTAGAGACAGAGATTGGAACGGAGAGAGAGACAACTTTTCCGCCAGAAAGAATTATATCAGCATAGACCCTGTTATATATAGATAGGTCTTTTTCGGTATCATACTCAATAAAGAGGACAGAATTTTTTGAAAAGAGCATAAATTCATTATTAATCTTGAAAGGGAAGAACAAAGTATCCTGTTCAAAGAATTCATCTATCTTCTCTTCGCCCGCATGACGAGGAGAGTATTCAGAGACAAATATCTGTCCATTCAGTGTAGAGCCATCCAGGAGGTGAAGTGTAATCATCTTTATCTTCATCTGAATTGTATAACCAGTATGAGCCATTTTGACCTCTGCTATTGAATGTTAATCTTTATTCCCTCTTTTTCAAGAGTCTTTATAAATTGTGGTTTATCAAGCGCCTTCTCAAATGCCGCCTCCGCAGTAATGATGCCTTTTTTAACATAGTTGTAAAGGCACTGGTCCATACTCTGCATTCCGAGTTGCTGTCCGGTCTGGATAAGCGATGGGACCTGAAATGTCTTTCCCTCTCTAATGAGGTTGGCAAGGGCTGGTGTGGAGAAGAGGACTTCAACAGCGGCAATTCTCCCCTGACCATCGGCGGTCTTGAGTAGTTGCTGAGATATTACACCCTTTAATGAATCAGACAACATATTTCTGACCTGTGGTTGCTCCTCCGGGGCGTAACTATCTATTATTCTATCTATTGTTGCCGCGGCGGAGTTTGTATGAAGGGTTGCTAAGACAAGAATTCCAAAGGATGCAGTTGAAATAGCAATTGAGATGGTCTCTGTGTCTCTCAACTCCCCCACAAGAATAATGTCCGGGTCTTCTCGCCCTGCCGCTTTGATTGCCTCAACAAAAGAGGAGACATGTGTTCCAACCTCTCTGTGTGTTATAACTGACTTCTTGTTTTGATGAACAAACTCAATCGGGTCTTCAATCGTAATTATATGTGCCTCTCTGTTCTGGTTGATATGGTCAATTATGGCGGCGAGTGTTGTGGATTTGCCTGAGCCAGTTGGACCGGTTACAAGGACGAGCCCCTGTCTCAGTTCTGCGAATTTAAGTATGGTCTCAGGGAGCCCTAATTCCTGCACGCTCTTTATTCTGGTTGGAATGATTCTGAAGACGCCCTGCACACCCTTTGTGGTGTTGAGCACGTTGCATCTAAATCTTGAAAGGCCGGGTATCTCGTGTGCAAAATCAAAATCCAGATTCTGCTCAAAGATACGACGCTGATTTTCATTCATTACTTCATAAATAATGTGTTTGGAAAATTCAGCAGTTACCACATTCTCGTCCTGCATCTGCACAAGGTCGCCGTGGAGCCTGATTACCGGCTTTAAGCCTATTACAATATGGAGGTCAGATGCCTTCATCTCGACCATCTTCTTTAAGAGTCTGTCCAGCTCTCTCAAAATATATACTCCTTTATTGACCCAAGAGTTGTTTTAATACCTGAATATCCTGTGAATATAAGTATGCAGATTCTGGTGATATTATCCTGTTTTTTACAAGTTGTGCAAGTGAATCATCAAGGCGAATCATCCCCTGAGACTTTCCTGTAATCATCATTGAACCTATCTGAAAGCTCTTCCCCTCTCTGATAAGGTTTGCCACAGGAAGTGTATTGATAAGGAGTTCAACTGCCGGGATCCTCCCCTTTGAGTCTATTCTCGGAATCAGTCTCTGTGAGATGATGCACTTTAGGGCGTCAGAGAATGAGGTTCTTATCTGTGGCTGCTGGTCAGCAGGGAAGGCATCAATAATTCTGTCAATTGTCTTTATTGCATTTGATGTCATCATTGTTCCGAAGACCAGATGTCCAGTCTCAGCCGCAGTGAGAGCAAGAGAGATTGTTTCAAGGTCTCTCATCTCACTCACAACTATTATATCTGGATCCTCTCTCAATGCCGCCCTGAGGGCATTGCTAAACGACCTCGTATGAATACCCACCTCTCTCTGATTTACAACTGCCTTCTGAGATTTAAAGATATATTCCACCGGCTGTTCTATGGTGATTATATGATGTGGTCTGGTGGCATTAATCATATTTATTAGAGAAGCCATTGTCGTCGTCTTTCCATGTCCCGTAGGTCCGGTAATGAGGACTATCCCCTGATGATATTGTGTGATTCGTGTCAATGTCTGGGGTAGATTTAATTCTTCAAGCGTTGGGATTTTATTTGGAATGACTCTAAATGATGCATCAATCCCGTTGTGTGACCTGAATACATTTGTCCTGAATCTCCCCACGCCATCTATCTCATATGCAAAGTCTATATGTCCATTGCGCATAAACCCTTCTCTGTGTTGCTCGGGGATAATCTCGCCGATTAGAACCTTTGTAATATCTATGGTGAGATTCTGATATGGGAGTCTCTTTACCTCACCAAGTATCCTGTATACTGGTGGCGAATTGGTGGATATATGAAAATCAGAAGCCCCCATCTCAACAGCCTTTTTTAAGAACATATCTATCTTTGCCAAGAATTCACCCCTACAACTGATAGATTCAGTATTATATAAAGAACCCTTATTCAATAAGGTATTCCCCTTATGATTATCTGTTGAGAGCACTGCTGTTGAGAGTAATCTGCTTTGAGAATATAACTATTTGAATTTGAAGTTTGAGAAGATGGGTAGAGAATATTTTAAATTTGAGAAATGAAAGCAAAAGAAAGGATTGACAAAAATAGAGTTAAGGTATATTTCATAAAGGGTTTAGTGAGGAAATTAAGAGTAAGAGTATATATTCAAAAGGTCAGCTATTTGTTGGGCTACCAAAAGACTATGGTAAAAAAATGATCATAAGAAAAGAGCAGGGATTTATTATGTTATCATTTCCATATAATTCTGATTATGTAGAAAAGATGAAGAGTATTAAAGGACACCGTTGGCATCCTGAGGGGAAATACTGGAGTTTTCCAAATTCAGATGGAATATTAAGGAAGATTTTAGAAGTTTTTGAAGGCGAAGAGGTTCAGTTATCTCAAAATCTAAACCCGGAACTTTATCCTTCTGTCATTACGAGGACTAAAAGCCAGCAGCAATTCCAACATAACTTTGAAGACTTAAAAAGAGAACCACTCTCAAGGAAATATAGTCATAAAACAATCAGGGGTTACCTTTGTTTCAACAGGGACTTTTTGAATTTCACTGGCAAAGAGCTGCAAGACATAAATGACAGCGACATCAAGAAATACCTTATTTACCCAGTTAGAAGTTTTGCCCTTAATAGAATTCTTGCTTTATTGTTCTGGGCTTCTAACTGGGTTTATCTCTCAGAAGAAAAACAATCTGCGACATCTACACTAAATCAGGCTATTAATGACCTCAGGTTTAATTACGGAACAATGCTTAAAAAGAAGTTCTTATACGAAATTAAGAGACCCCGTAAGGACAAGAAATTAAATGATTCTCACGAATAAGAAAATTTATGCTACTATCAGTAAATACCATAAGAATTTTTTAGAAAAATACGGGGTAAAACTCGCAAAGTTGACCGATACAAAAGGTAACTATACCAAAGATGCCCTTGTTTTAGTTTATTTGGCACAGGACTATCCAGATACAAAAAAGGTTTCAAAAGAGGAACTTACACAGTTTATTCGTCAATACTATCCTGATGTGCCAGATGTCCAGCAAGCAAGGCATCTTGGAGCCCAGAAGGGATGGTTTATTGCTGCAGGCGGTCGTGATAATAGGGATGTGTTTCTTACACGGGGAGAATACCAACTTGTTTCCCTTGAGAAACCATACCCGGCTTTTCATGGTCATAGAGTAGAAGAAACAGAAGACCGGGAAGAATTAAAAAGACAATATGGATACAGATGTGCTACTTGTGGCTCAAAAGAAGGTGAGCCACATATCCATTGGCCAAATACTAAAACCAGATTGCAGAAGGCACATATGGATCCTAATAAACCATTAGCTCGTGGTAATACTATCCCTCAGTGTGAAAAGTGTAATAGGGCTGATAGAAATAATTGGGTTTATTCTGAAGATGCTATCGTATTAGACCCCTTTGTTGGAAGTGGAACAACCGCTTTGGCAGCAAAAAAACTTGGGAGAAAATTCATTGGAATTGAAATAAATTATGAATATATAGAAATTGCCCAAAAGAGATTAGAAAGTGTTGGAATGGGTGAAAGCAAGTTATATGCAAATTACAATGAAAGAGAACAACTTACACTATTAGAGCCAAAGGAAGTATACACAACAAAGCGAGGGAAGCAAAATGTTAAAAGGCGATCAACTTCATATAACACATCATAAAAGGTTTGCTATCGCTCACCCCTGTCTGCCTTCGGCACAGGCAGGCAGATTTTTGCTACGCAGAAACTTCTTTTATGCTGGAAACGTTATACGCTATGCCTAAAAGAGGTATAAAATGAAGAGAAAAATTACGATATATCTAGATACATCTGTAATTTCTGCTCTTTTTGATGAAAGGAAAGCCGATAGAATGTTCTGGACACAGGAATTCTGGAGGTTTATTAAGGAATTTGAAATTTATATCTCTGATTTAGTTATTGCGGAAATACAGGAAACTCCGGATCCAGAACTGAGAAGAAAAATGTTAGAGGCTGTGAAGGGATTTAATATATTAGAATTTAATGAAGAAGCAGAATGGTTAGGTAGGGAATATGTGGCTTACGGTGCTATTCCTGAGAGATACCGAAGGGATGCTTTCCATTTAAGTATTGCAACGGTTAGCGGAATAGACATTATACTTTCATAGAATTATAAACATATAGTCCGATGGAAAACGAAGAAGATTGTAAAACTCGTGAATGAATTGTATGATTATCCTGTATTAGAAATTATGACCCCACCAGAAATTTTGGGAGGTGAAGAATGAAAGAGATATCAAAGAAGAGATTGAAGGAATTGGAAGAAGAGGTGAAAAGAGAATTTCCAGATGACTATGCGCTCCAGCAGGTTCATCTTGGACGTTTGATAATAGAGGAAAAAACCAAAGGGATGACACCAAAGGAGTTTGTGAAATACATTAAGGCAAAAGCAAAGAAAGTTCTTGAGCAAGGATAGGTAAATATGATGTTGGCACTGCGTATAACACAGCACCTGCCCGCCGCTTCGCTATGGCAGGCGGGTAAAAGGTTCCCCCGTGAGATAAAGCAAGCTATCTCACGGGGCGTCATCTCATGGGGCCACCTAAATTTTTGCTTCGCAAAAACTTCTTTTATTCTGGAAGCATTAGATGAAATTGCTGTTGGTGAAAGTTTGACAGGGAGGGAGTGGATAAGTGCTTAGATAAAGGGACACTTGACATTGAAGCAAAAAAATATAATAAGTCACTGCTGTCCAAAATAATCTAAACTCACAAATATTATCCTTGTAAAATAAGGATTTTGGACGGGTAAATTTGCCTCGTAAAATTCATGCTTTGAAATCTCAAGAATTTGTCCAAAAATACTGCTATACTTATTCACAGGAAGCCTCCTTTCAGGTTGTGTTTGTTTCCTGAATTAAAAATTAAATTTTACTTGCCAGAGGCTTTTTTTCAATTATTATTTTGGACAGATGTGGGCTTTGAGATTTAGAGAAAAATTATTTAAATGATGATAACTTTTTCATTTGCCCACGACTCTGCGTCCTGATGTATCGGGACTTGCCCTTCGGGTCATATAACAGCGTGTTTGCGGGAAGCTATGCTTTTCAAAATGCCTTCGGCACTTCGCAAACACGCAAAACGTTAGCAGAAATGCCCTGTATGATGTATAATTTCCATGAGGTATATTTGGAGTTGCTCTAAAAAGTATGGATTTTGAGTTTTCAGCACATACACAGAATATGTTGAGGGAGCGAGAGATTTCCGAAGAACGGCTATGGAAAACTATTAATAATAAGGTAGTGGGTATTGAAATGCTTAATCTTAGTGCCAGAATGAAACCTGAGCAATTATGAGAAGTAAAAATAGTTTGACAGGGGCATAATCTTTGAGTAAAGTATAATAGCCTTAGCAGAGGTTGTGATTATGGAAAGAGCGTTTGTGTTTTTAATATCTCTTGCGATTTTAATACTATTTGTCGCCTGCAGTGCCGCAGATTTTGATACCCCTTCCTGTAGTGATGAACCGAGCGAAGAGCAACTCAATAACTATATATGTGCCCAGTGTGATGGAATGAAGTTCCTTCAGGTAGTGTGTGAAAATGGACACTTAAACTGCCCACCTGAGGCGAGAGGTAAAGAATTTTATAAAGTCGTCAAATATAAAGATTGGAATGAGGGGAAGGGCGACTGCATAATGGCGAGATGAATCTAAATTTTCAGATAAAGGGGAGAAGCGGGAGGAACTACTCGAGGAGAGGGGCTTTTTATATTCGTGATATGGAAATCAAGACACCGGTATTTATGCCGGTGGGAACTTATGGCGCTGTCAAATCGCTCTCCCCCGATGAACTATATGAACTTGACTACAATCTTATACTTGCAAATACTTACCATCTATATCTCAGACCGGGATATGAGATTGTAAAGAGGGCTGGTGGACTCAGGGGATTTACCGGATTTAAGGGGTGTTTTCTTACTGACTCGGGTGGATTTCAGGTATTTTCGCTTGCAAAGTTGAGGGATATAGATTCAGATGGTGTCTGCTTCAGGTCGCATATTGATGGAAGTCTGCACAGATTTACACCAGAGCTCTCTATAGAGGTCCAGAATGCACTCGGGGCAGATATTATTATGGCATTTGATGAGTGTCCACCGGGCGGCTCAGATTATGAATATGTAGAGAGATCAGAGGAGTTGACATATCAGTGGGCAATTCGGAGCATTGAGGCTCACAGGAGGAAGGACGAGCAGGCGATCTTTGGGATATTTCAGGGTGGGATCTATCTGGATTTGAGAGAACGTTCTTTGCGGAGAATCACATCTCTTCCTTTTGATGGATTTGCAATTGGAGGGCTTGCTGTTGGTGAGAGGAAGGAGGATTCTTATAGAGTGGTGAGAGAGATGGTGCACAGGATGCCAGAGAATTATCCGAGGTATGCAATGGGGATAGGTGAGCCAGAGGACATCCTCTTTTATATAAAAAACGGAATTGATATGTTTGATTGTGTTATGCCGACCCGAAACGCACGAAATGGTCAATTCTTTACAAAGGATGGCAGGTTCAATATAAGGAATCGCATCTTTTCAGAAGATAATCAGCCACTTGAGATTGATTGTAGATGTTATGCCTGCCGTAACTTCTCAAGGGCATATATTAGACACCTTTATATGATAAACGAGATCTTCTCGCATAGACTTCTTACAATTCATAATCTATTTTTTTATAGATGGTTTATAGAAGAGATTAGAATATCTATTGAGAATGATAGATTGGAAGAATTTGAAATGGGATTTTTGGAAAGATTTTCAAAAAAAGAAAATTCACTTTGACAAAACAAAATCTTCTATTAAAATATTATATTGCTGATGGGCGATTATTTTATACATCATTTCATTGAGCGCAAGATGACTGGCGCCTCACAACCAGCATTCAGGAACAAGATTAACAGGGAATGGGTATCTTATACATGGGGTGATGTGTATGATAGATGCAATCGCCTTATATGCTTCTTTTTAAAGGAGACAAAGGAGAACTCATACATTGGTATTCTTGGGAAGAACTCGCTCAACTGGATAATATCTGACTACTCCTGTCTGCTCTCAGATAGAATCTCTCTGCCATTTCATATCTGGATGGATAGAGAGAGCCTGCTTTATAATCTCTCTCTTATCTCTCTCCTCTTTATTGATAGTGGATTCATCTCCTTTGTAAAGGGCGAATTCCCCGATGAGAAGATTATAACCCTTGATAAGAAGGTAGATGGCTTTAGATTTATTGAGGAGATCTTCTGTTCTGAGGTGAAAGAGGACTTTATTGAAAAGTATGAAAGAGAGATAAAGGAGGACGAAGTAACGACAGTCCTGTTTACATCCGGGAATAAAGGATGCTCCGCCGGTTCGCTCATCTCTCAGGGTGGACTCGCATTTGAGATGAATGCCTTAAAGAAGATAATGCTCTACGATTCTTTAACCGATGAACAGATGATATTTATGCCATTTTCACAGACGCTGGGGAGGCTCGCCGAGATTATTCCGGTGGCTTACGGCTTTCCTACTGCTATTGTAAATCTTGTAGACGCAGGTAAACTCGCAGGTGATATGATAGAGGTGCAGCCTACCGTGATGGTGGCATATCCCGACTACTTTATATACTTAAAGAATGCCTTTGAGCAAATCTTTGAGACTGCACCGCTCTATAAGAGGGTGGGCTTTGAGGCTATCGCACACCTAAAGATTGAAAACAATAAGCTCGCCAAAAAATTTAAGGTGCTTATAAAGAACACAATAAAGGCACATATTGGAAAGAATCTGAGATTCTTTATCTGTGGGGGAGGGACACTTGATGCATCAATTATAAATTTCTTTGACAATCTCAAGATTCCAATTCTGACCGGTTATGGTATGGCTGAGACATCAGGGGCGACTCATCTAAATACCCTTGAGAGAAGAAAGGCCGGTTCTGTCGGTCTGCCGCTTGAAGGGATAGAGACACGAATCGGAGACGATACATATATTTATATCAGAGGTCCAAATCTGATGAGAGGATATCTAAACGGGACAAGAGAGCCTCCATTTACACCAGACGGCTGGCTGAAGACAGATGATAAAGGCGAGATAGACTCAGATGGCTTCTTATATATTAAAGGCAATTCTTAATGTGTTTCTCCAATTGTTTATATAACATTATTTTACAAATAGTTGATGTCTCAAAGCAGGCTATTCTAAAAAACAGTGAAATAGAAACAGATTTTGTATTTTGAAAAATCTCATTTCTATGATAAGTAGCATCTTATGCACGAGTTCTCTGTTGCACAGAATATTATAGAGAGTATCAAGGATGCCATAGGGGAGAAGATGCTCTCAAAAGTAAAAGCCATACATATGGAGATCGGAAGGCTATCTGGTATTTCAATTGAATCACTTGAGTTTTCAATACAGGTACTCCTCAATAAAAAGGGGGAAAATATATTAAATGTAAAAGAGATAGAACCTCTGGTAGAGTGTATCAATTGCAAAGAGAGATATTCTCCTGAGGATATGATATGGGTCTGCCCAAATTGTAATGAGATGCGGGCGGAGATGATTAGAGGGAATGAAATAAAAATAATTAATGTGGAGGTGCAAGATGAAGATTAAAGTAGTAAAAGATATTGTGGAGGCAAACGACTCTATTGCAAGACAGAATCGTGAGCAATTCTTAAAAGCAGGCACAACCGTATTTAATCTTATGAGTGCGCCCGGTGCCGGAAAGACTACACTTCTCAGGGCGGCACTCAAGGAGTTAAAGAAGGAGTTCAGAGTTGGTGTGATTGAAGGAGATATCGCCACCACTCTGGATGCAGAGCAGATAAAGAAGATAGGTGTTCCGGTAGTGCAGATAAATACTGGAGGAGCCTGTCATCTGGACGCAAATATGATTAAGAATGCCCTGCCGGAATTCGGGAAGAAGAAACTGGATATAATTATTATTGAAAATGTTGGGAATCTGGTCTGCCCTGCCGAATTCAAAGTTGGAGAGGATTATAAGATAATGATTCATTCCATCACGGAGGGAGAGGATAAACCATTAAAATATCCGCTTATGTTCAAGGA
Organism: Myxococcota bacterium; assembly: GCA_049969675.1. Taxonomy (GTDB): domain Bacteria; phylum Myxococcota; class SpSt-1050; order SpSt-1050; family SpSt-1050; genus SpSt-1050. Next base: position 15,921 of record JBMFOP010000046.1, read on the forward strand.
GTCATCACTTCTGATAATCTCAAAGATTGACCTCAAGCCACATCTCAATGTAAATCTGGAGAAGATAAAGAAGGATGCAAAGAGTCTCAACCCGGATATTGATATAATAGAGGTGTCTGCAAAAACCAACATCGGGATTGATAAGTTTATAAAATGGATAAAGTCGCACTTAAGAAGAAGATAGGATTCATATCGCTACTCCTTCTAATCCCTCAACTAAATATAAGACCATATTTTAAGAATTTTATCCTGAAGTTAGATATAGATGAATACACCATTGAAAAGATATCCAAAATCAGCCGCAGTAATATAACATTTGAGATTGATGACAGATGGATTGAGGATTCTCTAATCAGCCTCTTGAAGACAAGGGCCAATTTGAACTACAGTATTATTATCTCCGGAGATATGAGCAATATTAGAATCAAGAATATAAAGAGGTTGAATCCCCAAAAGATAGGATACATAGTAAATGAATTTGTGGGGGAAAATCTTATTGACAGTCTGAATATGCTCAAACCACACAATGTATATCTAATCTTCAAGAGATTACCCGAGGACTTTGAGGTAGATTATATTAAGAACGGAAAGATGCGGGAGCTAACTATATTTCTGGACAGTCAATCAGCAATAGAATTTATCAACAGGATTGACCAATTTAAGGAGATGAGGATAAATATAAAACCGGTGCAGAGTGAGGCGCTTCTATACCTCTCTAAAGCCATTTCAGATAGGGAAGGAGTAAGTATTGTCATTGATTCAAGAATATTGGATGCAGGAGATATTCCTTTGCAATCTACAGGCGAGCGCAAAAGAAGATTCATCTACGAAATCTCCTCAAATACATACTACAATAACTTCTTAAAGTTTATAAAATCTGATATTACAGAATTGAATATTTACTACAACAGCGATATTCCAAAGCGGGATAATATCATTGATTGGATTCTCAAGACCGATCCATAAAATTATGATTTTGATGACCCCTCTGCGCTCTTCAGCCTTCTCAGGAAGGGCACTGAGGATAGGATATTTACCACCGAGTTCAGATTAAACTGCGAACGTTTCATAGTGTCATATTCATAGTTCAAGAGTCTATTGCTTATTTTTATTCCGTGTCTATAAAACTTCGCCTTAAGCTCTTCAAAATTACTCTCAATCTGCTTTCTTGTGTGCAAAAATCCATATCGGGCAAGTATTATCTTCGCTGAATATCTCATAACATTATACGAAAACAATGTGGCATCTTCTCTCTGAGGCTGAATGATTATAAAATCCACATCTGGATATCTATCTGTAAGATTTGAGAAGATGTCATCTATTCGCTTCTGCAGAATAATCCTTAGGGTCTGTGAAAGGATATCCACAACCCCTTTCTGACTGAGATATGCCGTCCTTCCCGAGATGAGCCTGATAGCCATCTGCTCCGGGTTGTTATAAATGGGTATTACGGGATTTATACAGACTACGAGTTTTGCACCATGTTTGACTGCAAGGTCAATATATAGATTCTTATCAATTCCACCATCTACATATTCTACATTGTTAATTACAGTGGGGCTATAGACACCGGGCAGTGAGATTGAAGCCGCAACCGCCTTTGATATAGGGATATCTCTATAACCTTCCTCTCCAAAGATAATTGTCTCGCCTGTATTCAAATCCACGGCCGGGATGTAGAGCTCCCTTTTGAGTTTATTAAAGTCATTTGTGTAATTTTTGAGGCTGAAGATATATCTCAGATACTCCTCCATCTTCTGAGTACTGAAGAATCCGCTCGGGAGCAATTCTGTAAGAGAGAAGAGCGTATCTTTAAGGCTCATATCCTCTTTTGACCTGAGATAGTTGAGGAACGCATATAGAATGGTATAGGGCGCCTTCTTAAGACGTCTCTTAAACTCTCTGAGATTTGGATAGAAGATATATTCCCTTCGCAAAACAGGTATCTCTGCTGATATCTCAATTAAAGACTTAAACATCTCCTCTGCGGTAATACCATTCGCCAGACAGGAAGCCACAAATGAACCGGCACTCACACCTGTATAGATATCAAAGTCATTTATTGAAAAATTTTCAAAGATGTCATTCAGCGCACGGGCTGCACCAATTTCAAAGACACCGCCAGTAAAACCTCCACCAGCCAGAACAAGTGCAGTCTTCCCTCCCATCTTCTGCCGGAATGCCCTGTTAAACTCAGTTATCTCCATTTCTATTTTTCTTCTCTAACTTCTCTAATATGGTATCAAGCCTGCTCTCAAGACGCCCTACCCTCTCAGATATCCTGTCCAGCTCCTCCCTCAGCCGTTTGACCGCAGGGAATGTATTTATAAAGTCGTCAATATTAAGTTGAAACTGCCTCTCCACCTTTTCAAGTGATGCCTTCAGAAAGGATGTAATCTCAACCGAGCCATCTGAATCTGAATTGTTGTTCTCCTGCTTTACCTGACTCTCTTTGCTAAACTTTGTCAGCACCTTCTTTTTATAATATTCGCTCAGAGTCTCCTGCCCACTCTTAATCAACTCTTTTAACATACCTATAGAAAGATTTGACCTTGATTTCTCCTCATTAAAGAGGACATGAGCCAGAACCGCAGATGTAATATCCTTATTGGTCTGATTATCTATAATTTTGACATCTACTCCATTGCGAATCATCTCAGATATGTCATTTAAGGTCACATATTTGCTCTCTATGGTGTCATACAACTTTCTATTTGAATATCTCTTGATTATCTTTGTGTTATTCATCAAACTCTCCTTAATATACAGAAGCCACTGCCCTGAGATAGCACGCCCTCCCTCTTAAAAGATGTTGATATTCTATTTAGTAATATTTAATTGTCAATGTAAATTTTACGCATTGCGTCAATCGGGATTTTTTGCCAAAAATTTGACGTCTTTATAGTATATGGTAATTATTTAGTCAACAGGAGGTGCGATATGAAACTAAATCTTGTAGATAGAAGGCAGGGAAAGAGAAGCTGTTATGTCCCCTCCTCCGGAAGAAGGATATTTCCGAGATATGACGCACCAGTAGATTGCATATATATTTCTAAAAATCAGACATTTACTACCAGATTTATCAATCTGAGTCTGAGAGGAATATATATTGATACAAAGACACCTGATGTGCCCGGGACAAAGGTAAGAGTCAGGTTAGTCCTTCCCAACTCAGAGATTCCACTGGACATTGAAGGTGAAGTTATATGGGCGACAAATAATTCAATGGTCTCACCGTTGAAGGTGAGAGGGATGGGAATCAAATTTACAGATATGGATGACTACTCCAGAAGGAAGATCGCCGCATATCTGATATCAAGGGCGGGGATATCGGCGTTGCCCTCAATAAAAAATAAATACTTTAAGTGGTTAGAATAGTTTGCCCTCCGGACCTTCCCGGGTCCTACAATTGGGTCGAATGAGTCCCTCCATTCGACCCTCTTTTATTTATTCATTTGTTACATCAATTATTACGGTATCAGGTTGGCTTGTTATATAGCCATCATTTACAGTTAACTGGAATACCAGTTTTCCAATCAGACGCGGGGCTGTAAAATATGGAAATGGCTTATCGGCATCCTTAAGACTCACTGTACTTCCGTAGACCTGCCTCCACCTATATGTTATCTTTCTCGGATAGCTCACTGTACTCTTTGAACCATTTAATCTGACCTCTGAAAGTGTCTTAACCTTCTGGTCAGCACCTGCATCTGCCACAGGAAGCGCCACCCCACTACTTCCACCAACTCTTACCTTGAAAAAGGTTGGAGGCGTGTAGAGATTGTCAATCTTTGCAAAGGCGGCAAAGGTGAGATTATCCACCATATCAGATGTAATAAACTCCACACCGCCATAGATGTTTGATAGTTCAACCCTATTACCTGATAACTGAAACCAGTATGTCTCAGCAATTTTATACTTATCAACATTCTTAAATCTTAGTTCAACCTTTGAATCTGTCTGAGCATTTATCTCGGACGCCTCAGGCTCAAGACGGGGCGCCATTACAACAGAGTGGGATTCGGTATTTGGATGGATGAGCTTGATGTCACGAGTAGAACGTAGCCCATCCTCAATGACCTCAAGCAGGACTATCTGAGGAATATCAAATATATCATTTACTACAAGGGTGGTCTCAAATGACTCCTTTGAGGAGATAGAGAGGAGCGGGTTTGAATCTGGAATGGTCATCCAGAGATATTTCATATTAGCCCTGTTTTTACCCTGTGAGTAATATGCATCTACCCTGTGAGAATAACCTGGGGGGAGACTCACATCCCCTCCTGCATCTGCCAGCGGTGCCCAGTGTGAAATCCTGTCCACAACCCTGAAGGTTAATGTATCTTCATAGGTATATTGTCTGCCTTTGATTTTTACACTCAAAATTATATCTTTATATTCGGGTGGGACAATAAAACTCGTATTATCTGAACCATTATTTGTAAGGTATATAGAAGGACCGGATACCTGTGACCACTCATATCCAATAACCTCATCAGCACAAACTGCTGGATGTAACATCAACTTCAAAAAGATAGTCTGACCGGGTATGACCTCTCTATCAGAGGGCAGATAGGCTATTGGATATCTGATGCAGTTTTGCACATTAACTCCCACATCCTGATTTGCACCTGTTACGACCTCGGTAGAATAACAGCCAGAATAGAATAGAATTAGCAAAATGAATATATAAAGCATATAACTTCTCATAAAATCAAAATATCATAAAAAGGTAGTGATGTCATTATTCACAGATAAACTAATATCTAACTCTGAAAAACTTATCAGGGGTAAAATTTTATACTTTATGCCTGTTTGAATGGCATATCGGTTTTATCCAGTTAATTTTCTGAGTGTTGATACTACCAATTCCTGTAATGTATCTATCTTTGAGAGGTCGGTTGTACCACCCTGTGCCATATCCCTCCTCCCACCACCTGTACCACCTATATGTTTCAGAACATCTTTTATGACTATAGAGGCATCTATTTTGTCTGTCTTCTCTTTGGGGACTGACATTACAATTGAGAGTTTACCATTGATTTTTGAGTAGAGAAATATTATCGCCTCTCTATCCCGCTCCCTTATCATATCCATCTTCTTCCTCAAATCTGCCACATCCATTGACCTTACCTCGTCCAGAATCAATCTAAACCCATTTACATCTACCGCCTTTTTTATAATTTCATTCAGTGAGTGCGAGAATAGTCTATCCTCATAGCGAATTATCTCCTTTTCAAGTTCAGTGATCTTATCCCTATATCCCTTCAGTGCCACCAGAATATTTTCCTGATTTACCTTAAAGAATTCACAGACCTCTTTTAATATCCTCCTCTCCTTCTCAATAAGATTTAGTGCCCCGAGACCACATACAGCCTCTATCCTCCTTATACCGGATGCCACAGCAGATTCTCTAACAATGTAAAAAATCCCAATTTCACCTGTAGATTTTACATGAGTACCCCCGCAGAGCTCCACAGAATCTCCCATTCTGACGACTCTCACCCTTTCACCATATTTCTCTCCAAATAGAGCCATTGCACCACTTTCTATTGCCTCTTTGACATCCCTAATCTCTGTTCTGGACTCAAGATTTGAGAGAATTAATCTATTTACCTCCTCCTCTATCTTTGACAGTAGTTCATCCGAAATCTGCTCAAAGTGTGAAAAGTCAAATCTAAGCCTATCTGGTTCAACCAGGGAGCCAGCCTGTTTAACATGACTACCCAGAACCTTCCTCAGAGTGAGGTGAAGGAGATGTGTAGCCGAATGTGCTGCGCGGATTCTTGCCCTTCTCTCGGAATCTATCTTTAATTTGAGATGTTCTCCTCTCCTGATACTCCCGACTTTGAGCAAGCCTCTGTGAATTATAATCTCCTCCACCTTTTTTGTATCATAAACATCAAAACGAATATTATCACCTTCTATCAATCCGGTATCGCCGACCTGTCCTCCAGACTCTCCGTAAAATGGTGTTCTGTCAAAGATGAGTTCAGCCTCTGCCTCAGCATCTATAGAATCAACAATCCTTCCATTGTGAATTATTGCCTTTACCTCACCTACATCCTCATCGGTTACATAGCCCGTAAACTCAGAGCGGACTCCCATATTCTTCAACTCTTTGTAAATATGCTCTACAGCCCTCTCCCCTGAGCCCTTCCACTCTGATCTCTCCCTCTGTTTCTCCATCTCCTGCTCAAAACCCATTACATCTATCTCAAACCCATTCTCATGTGCAATGATAGAAGTCAGGTCAACAGGGAATCCAAATGTATCGTATAGTCTGAAGACTACCTCTTTGCTGAGGGTATTAAGATTCTTTTTCTTAAGATTTTCAAACTCCGAATTTAATATCTCTATCCCCTTTTCAAGTGTCTCACGAAATCTCTCCTCTTCATACCTTGTAGCCTTCTTTATAAGTTCCTGATTTCTGAGTAGTTCTGAATAATGTCCTCCCATCTTCTTTATAACTGCATCACAGACTTTATAAAAGAAGATATCCTTGATTCCTAAAAGATGTCCATGTCTGATTGCCCTTCTTATTATCCTCCTTAGAACATATCCCCTCCCCTCATTTGAGGGTAAAACCCCGTCTGATATTAAAAATGCCGCTGCGCGTGAATGATCTGCGATTACACGCAGGGAGGTATCTGTCTTATCATCGGAGAGATACTTCTTATGGGCGATTTCGGATGCAGTCTCAATTATCTCCTTGAATATATCAGTATCAAAGTTGCTGAGTTTACCCTGCAGAACCGCTGTAAGTCTTTCCAGTCCCATCCCTGTGTCTATAGATGGTCTTGGAAGCAAAGACATCTTCCCATCCGAACTCCTCTCATATTGCATAAACACCAGATTCCATATCTCCAAAAATCTGTCGCAGTCACAACCTACCGAGCATTCTGCCCTACCACAACCGACGTCTGTCCCCTGATCATAGATTATCTCACTGCAGGGACCACAGGGACCTGTATCTCCCATAGCCCAGAAGTTGTCCTTCTCTCCCATTCTGTATATTCTCTCAGGTGGAAGATGTGCCACCTCCTGCCAGAGATTAAATGCCTCTTCGTCATCCCTGTAAATGGTTACATATAACCTACTCTTATCAAGTCTCAGTACCTCCGTGAGAAACTCCCATGCAAAGGAGATGGCATCCCTCTTAAAATAGTCTCCAAACGAAAAATTTCCAAGCATCTCAAAGAATGTGTGGTGTCTGGCTGTATGTCCGACATTCTCAAGGTCGTTGTGCTTTCCACCAGCCCTCATACACTTCTGAGATGTGGTCGCCCTCCTGATACTGCTCTTCTCTCTACCTGTAAAGATATCCTTAAATTGAACCATACCTGCATTCGTAAAGAGGAGGGTTGGGTCATTCTGTGGCACAAGCGGACTGGACGGCAGAATCTTATGTCCATTTGATTCAAAATATCTCAAAAACATATCTCTTATCTCATTAGAAAGCATCTTAAACCTCCAAAAATGTTGCAATTATATTCACAAATTGTCACTATTCAAGATAATAATCAAAATCTTCCAATATCCCCAAAAATTCATTTGATTTTGATAAAAAATATTATATTGACACATATTAGATAATGAGTAAAATCAGCACATTTTTGGAGGTGCTTTATTGATGAAAGATCATACATACAGCTATTCCAGTAATCTTAAACTGCAAGAAAATGCCAAAAAATCAGTAAGAAAAATTATATGGACAGTGATATTCTTTATACTTATCTGGACAGTGGTTATACTGGTGGCATGCCAGGGAAGAGAGGGGTTGCTGAATACTGAAAGAGAAGTAGCCGATGTGTATCTGGCTGATCAATGGAATCCTGATGCCACAAATGATGTTGAGGTAGACCCTGAGAGACTGATATCAGAGTGGTGCGAGCCAATGGCAAAACTAACCTGTGAGGCAGCAATACAATGTGGCTGTAAAAATGTACCTGGTTATCCATCAGATTTAGATAATTGCATCTCTAAAGCCACAACATTTTGTGCGGACAAAGTGAAAAATACATTTGAGTTAGTTCAGGCAGGTCAACTTGTCATTTACATTAATGAAGTTTCAAAGTGCCTGAAGGTTATGGAAAGAGCGCTTAGCGTATGTGCTATTCCGAATCCTTTTGTGTTTTCAGTGGATTGTGTGCTCTTTGCGTCCCCGGCACATATAGGTGAACCCTGTATGGACGCATTGTGTGACGGTGGAGCAGGCTGGTGCGCCCCACCAGGGGTGTGTAAGCCTCTTCCCAAAATAGGTGAGCCCTGTGAAGCATCTATCTGCGCAGCAGGGTTAAGGTGTGATGATGGGATATGCAGGGTGCCGGGAACAGATGGAACACTGTGCGACCGTGATTCTCAATGTGCGGATCCTTTATTGTGTATCTCTGGACGCTGTGTGAATCCTCCTTCTGAAGAACCCGGTATAAAATGCACAGACCCATCAACCTGCCCTAAGGGTACATATTGTCTTGCTACTACACAAAGGACCTGCCGCCCCAAATCTAATGTTGGCGAGCAGTGCGCCGCGGATGATTGTGTGGATGAAGCCTATTGTCACGAACATCTCTGTGTCTTACGTCCAGAGGCTGGAAGTCCGTGTGGTGATGGCTATGAATGTGCAATAAATCTTGCCTGTGATCCATCAAACGGGATTTGTGCTCCACAACCTGGACCTGGTGAGCCCTGTGCTCTTGGTAAGTATGGTCCGGTTGTATGTTCATCCGGGCTTTATTGCAGAGATGGGGTATGCCAGCCTCCCCCTGGTGAAGGAGAGCCCTGTGCTATTGGAGAGGACGGAATGCCAGTATGTATGGATGGACTGGGCTGTGCTTTTCTGGATTCTGGCAGTTCCATATGTACAGCTCAGGTAGAAAAAGGGTCTTTTTGCACAAACGATTCCAACTGCAAAGAGGGTCTATTTTGTGATTTTTCTACCTCCACCTGTACACCTTTTTATGAAACAGGCCAGCGCTGTTACTACGATAATGAATGTGGGCCTTTGAGTGCTTGTGTTCAGTCATCGGCAGGCCTTGACCATATATGCAGAGATATACCACAGAAAGACGAGTTATGTAATGGTAGGTGCGCTGAAGGACTGGTCTGCCGTCCCGTTGCCACCTATGGTATTTGTGCACCATCAGTGTGCACCGCGATTCCATTTTAGGTGGGTGCATATTCTTAATCTTAAGATGTTATTAAATCTTACTCTGATAAGGGCTTTGTAAGAACGAGGCGGATATTATAGAAGTCCTGCTGAAAGGGTCTCTGATAAGGGGGGAGGAAGGAAGGAAGATTGGAAGATGGATTTTCTATCTCCCTGGACATCAAAAAACTTAGTTAAAGAATCTGCGTCAGAAGGCATTGACTTAAAAAGATTTTGATCCATAATTAAATACCTCCTTTCCCACATCTTTTATGTCTTGAATATCCCTTCATTAATCTCAATTCTTTTTGCTTCTCTGCCCATAGAAATTTTCTCTTTTCTAAAAGCAACCTAACTTCCCAATTTTTAAG
>JBMFOP010000047.1:0-25350 GCA_049969675.1 Myxococcota bacterium
GGTCTTATGCCCTTGGGTCTTGGATTTGGTCTCCAGTTCATAGCAAACCTCCTTATTGATGTTTATCTCTCAAGCCAGAAGATTATTCTTCCGACCATCATACCAGCAGTTCCGGTGGGCAGCCCAAAATCTGCTCCAGTCCCTCTTATGTACTGTCCTGTTGAGGTCTGAATCATAAGTTCTACTGAGCCCTGTTGCTGTCCTGCACCTGTTCCGGGCTTACGAGTTACTATCTGTGGTTTTGAAGGGAGCCCCCTTCCAACCTGTAATCCACTCCAGAGTATATTTGCCCTTGCATTATCTGTGGTTATCTGATTTAGACCACCGGTTGTAAAGTCCACCACCCTCAACTTTGTATCACCCACATAAGCCCTCTCCACAAATGCCTTGTCCCAATTTCCACCAACGATATCATCTCTGGGCAGGAATGTTGTGATAAAGACATTAAATGCAAATGCTACAGGTGCCGTCAACACCTTCTCTCCCGGATTCAACTCAAAGTACCACCCCTGTGGGTCATATGCGGCGGTGGCTGGATTTGTAACCTTAGAAAGGTCATTCTCTACAAGAGTTGAGGCCGTTGGGTCATCCTCTATTACATCCCTTATCCCGTAGAACTTCATAATCTTTTCATTTTCTTTATAAAGCACATTGGACTTATCCCCTGCCCCAATAAAGACATAGACCTGTTCAAAACTATTGACTGCGACCGATGGTGGTGCCCAGAATGTCTGCCACTCTTTATCTGATCCATAAGCACCTGAACAACAGTTGCAATTCCAGGCACACCTTTTTTTACCAACTTTCTGTCCACAGGCGAGTGTGCCTCCACAACCCACACAGTCTCTACACTTTTTATCCGAGCAGGGCTTCTTCTTGCCCGGCTTTGCCGCCACCGCTGGGGCGGCAAATAATCTATTCCCCTTCCAACAATTAGATGTAATCGCCCCACCACAGGTGCGGACATAACCCCCAGAGATAGCCCCAAATTGAGAGAGGTCAAATCTCCATACCTGACCCCCAAGGTCACCTGTATAGACAGTCTCAATATATCCATCTCCATTTTTATCATAAGCCTTCACCTGAGATGCAAGGGCATATCTCATAAATCTCCTGTCATCTGTTGCGGATGGGTCAAATCCATATTCCCATAATTTCTGCATTGTCTTTAAATCAACTACAAGTAGTCCCCGACCCGCGAGTTGACTATTACTTGTATCATAAGTTGGGTCACCACCAGATTCAGCAGTTGGGTCACTCTGAGGTGAATAACCTGCACCAAATATCGCCACCCATCTCTCTCTCTGAGATACACCACTATCACAGTTTCCAACATCTGTGCATATCCTGACCTTCCCGATGGCTGGGGTGGATGTGGTAAATCCTAAATATCTACTGGTATTTACCCCCTCTGAATCTGAATAATTGAACTCTCCTACAAATACTGGCTGAACTGGATTATCTACATCTGTAGATACCCTTGTTACATCAAGGGCAAATACTGATTTACCACCGAGTCCGAGTCCAGAGACCAGATAGGTCTTCCATTCACAGGATGCATAAGTATATGGCCAGGGGCAATCTTTGGTTATGTCATTTGTGTTGCTATAAATCCAGACATCAGCCACCTGTGGCGTTGCATCCACAAAATACCTTCTATACAGGACATCGGAATTAATATACTTACCGCCATCCCAGTTTGCAGTACCACTTATGTATGGAACTCCGGTGTCCCACGAGAAATATTTCTTACCCTGAGCCCAGGATGGAACAATCTCCCTCAATTGAGAGAGCACTGCATTTGGGACATAAGACCAGATCTCCCTGCCGGAATTGGGTACATTGACATATGTACCGGGCGAGGTAATGGTGCCATTTGCATTATTAACTGTACAGCCAGATGTCTCTGCGACATATATTGCGTGCAACTGCCCATCATTGGCTCCCATATAGAGGACCTTGGGTCTGCAGAAATTACCGGCTGTAAAATTTGCATATGCAGGGTCTGTTGTCTGCTGACCGGTATTTAGATTGGCCACACTTATATCTGAATAAAATAGATTAGGCCTTCCAACAAGGACCGGGTCATTCCTGACATCTCCTAAGACCCAGGAGACCAATCTTGAACCACCATCCCAGTATCCTCTAATACCTTTGTGAATTATCTCCAATAGATGACCTCTCTCATCGGACCCGTTATATAATAACCCAAGGTCAGATGCAGTGATTGCCGCATTATCAAGCCTGTATAAATTGGCACCTTTACTCGTATATATCCTTCTTGATGTGGCTGGATTCCCTCCTACCCACGAACCGATTCCGCTTCCGGCATCCCAGAGTGCGGAGCTTGAATTGATATGTCTCCCCTCAGAGAAAACTACGCTTACCGGCACCACAGGCAATGGGCATGTGTTTTGATCTCCGAATCTATATGCCACCAGATGACCTTCAAACATAGTGGAGGTGGTAGGTGTAAAGAAGGATGCAATATATCTGTTCCCACCACAATCCCACGGTTCAAATGGATCCACATCCAGAACAGGTGAGGCGAGCCAGTACGATTCATTTATATCAACATTTCTGCTCCATAGACTATTGAAATAGTGATGAACTGCCCTCGCTACTCCTCTCAAACACTCTGGATTTGTAGAGTTCTGACAGTCATATCCAAAGGTATCATCTGCATTTGCCGGTGAAAGGGTTTTGTAAGTCTTGCCCATCCCGTACTGTCCGGCCATCTCATAGACCTGCGCATCTTTATCACCGATGATGATTACATCAGTTGCAACATTCTGCCTTCTGCAATTTGTCTGGTGATTGGTAGGTAGATATGGGCACCTTGCACCCCAGTATGTCTGAGGGTATGGGTTGGGGTTTGCTCCATAAATAGCATCTGCATCCGGTATAAGGTCGTATCGGGCGAGATATGTCGCCACATCGTCCAGATAGTGGGTTCCGTTGTTTGGGAAGATGACAGGTCCATCTGCCCCATCTCCATTCTGGTCGCCGATGGTACTGAGGATTGTATCCTGATCCTGTGATGGATGCTGTGTAACAAACGCCAGAATGAAGGATTTATTCCCGAGATAAGATTGGTTGGTGAGGTCATAGGCAAGGGATGAGATATTTCCATTTCCCCACGGTGTTGGATAGGTGGGGACATTCGGACTGAAGTATGGCGCTATCCCCATAAAGTAGTTTCTAATCTCTACAAATGCCTCAGCAATTGGAAACCACCCCTTGGGCAGTCTATTAGAAGATGGGGTATTGAGAAACAGGTCTTCAATTGAATTCACTGTAAAGTTTGGGTCCCGATTGCTACTTGTAATATATTGCCAGATACTTCCCCCTCTGCCATCATTTGTTGTTGGGAATCTATAATTAAATGCAGCATGCCCATATCTGTAATCGTTCCCAAACATATCAGCCCTGAGATATCCCAATTGGGCATTTTGTGCATTTCGGGTGAGTATAGCGAGTAAAGCTGCATAATATGTCGTAAAGTAATAATTGAATTCATCAGCGGTATAATTTCTATATGCAAATGTCCTTGAGACATACCCCGGATAAAATCCAGCATTTACGCTTACAGTACATCCTGCACCTGCATTTGAAAATGTCAGATAAGGTAGTGCAGTCTGTGGAAATAATTTATAAGTATCTGTAAAGAATTTGCCATTGCACTGATTTACATTGAAATTTACATTCCCTGTTGCAAGTCCAAAATATCTCCTTGGACAGGTTCCTCCACATGCCGCTGGACAACCACTGCCACCAGTACAATCTATATAAGAATTTCTTGGATAAGCCCAATCCATCATCGTCTTACTATCGGGAAGAAATACCATTACATTAGGTTTGGCTGGTGCCTGAATGGTAAAGACCTCCTCCATCCCCGCTCCGGCATAAAGCGATGAAGAGGTAAATAGGAGCCCGACTATTAAAAAAATAAACTTAAATTTCACTCTCATCGGGGCACCTCCTACATATAATTACTGGTTCCGGTCTGAACAGGACCATATTTATAATAAACCATTGATTCAGAAAAAGACCTGTTGGGACCTGCACCAGTGACAATGAAAAAATATACTTTGTGTACCCATTTATTATCACTGCCAGGTATTTGCATATCTCTCTCCTGATTAACTCTTGCTAACCCATTCTGTGTGGGGTCTAATGGATTGTTGTAATAAAAAGGCATCCCGGTAGCGTAATTTGCCATTGGACCGGTTCTAAAGCAACACATCTCATTTAAGGTAGCACCTGCTGGATTGACTGCTGGATCCAGGCAGTTCATAGCCACCACCTGACATAGTCCGATAACAGGGTGTGTCTGAACCTGTCCCGGATTTGTCCCTGCGGTAATATTAAATGGGATAGGAGTAGTAATAGGGATAGATGAATTTACAAGCTGCCTTATAACAGTATGAACCCCGGCCTCGGATGCCATAGATGCAAGTCTCTTTACCCTGTACGCCCTCTCAATATCTTTTTCAATTGTAGATGTATAAAGTGCCATATATGCAAGTGCAGTTAGCGAAAAGACCATCAGGAGGACCACAAACATAGCAATTCCTTTTTTGTTTAACCGTATAGACATAGCCATCTCCTCCTACTTATCATTGTAATCGTCCTTAAGTCCATAAGTATTTCTGAGAGATTTAATCCCCTGATATAATCTCCATCTATAGCCCGGCCTCTTATCGCTCAATGTATAACTACCAATCTTTGCACCGCTTGATAGGACATTTGATTCAGAAATTCCAGATATAGCAGTCCCTCCAGATGGGCCCTCTTTCTGATAATCTGACTTCTCATTTCTTGCCAGCACACTGTACTGAACAATTCTGACATCGGAGGCATTATCAATGGTTGTAAAGTTGAAATCATCAACAAGAATCTTCCCCCCATGGTTTGGATTTGCTCTAACGGTACTATCCGGTACATTATTTCCTCCAACCGGCACCCAGAAACCGAAACTAAGTTGTAATGTACCTATATTTTCTGCAAGTGGAACAGCCGGCTCAAACAGAAGCGCATTTGCCACCTGTGGCGTAAAATTATCTACCATTAGGACCGGCCTCGGGTCAGATGCATTCCAGTAAGTAGTATCAACTGCTGGATTTATCATTCTAAATTGTGTAACATATGCCTTAAATATTATCCCCTGCCCTTCCTGATATTGGAAGATGGATGTCGGGTCATCTCTATGCCTGTATTTTGTTACCACATTGTTTATTCTGTTAGGTTCGGTTGTCTGACACTGAAGTATATAATACTGACCTCTACAAAATGGAGATGTACTTCCAGAGAGGGAAGGTGCCACTGTAATCCTGTAAAGTGCCGAATTCCTGAGATTGGAGACAATAATCATATCACCTCTCTGAAACAGATTCCCTTCACTTGCACAATAAGTAAACTGAAAGTATTGGTTTGAAATCAGATTCCCAGCCTTCTGTGCAAGCCTGACAAAGGGCATCCCTCCATATATAACTGTCAGGACATCACTGACTGTTGGATTTGCAGGATGTTCCGAGTTTGGAATAAATGTAGGTTGAGTAATCAGAGAATTAACAGCTACATCATTTACACCAAAGACACCCTTGGTCATATAGTATTGATTGTTGTTTGGAAGTCCAAGCAGGACATCAGGGACCCTAATTCCAAATTCTATAGGGCTCGTCCTCGTAGCCCTCTGCCCACCGGTAATACCTGCTCCAGCACTCCTTAGTGCGCTTTCAATATAATCAGCAGCGACCCTTCCATTCTGTTGCATATCTGCGACCTCTTCTTCCATCTTCGCCGCCTTCTCCTGCGCCAGATATGCACCTGCCACTGACAGCACAAATATTCCAAGTATGGCGGTAGAGACCATTACTTCAATAAGGGTGAAACCTCTCTCTCCATTTTTATTAAATCTCAGCATTACTGGCACCTCCCTCTTAATCCATCCCCTAAGTTGCAATATACAAACTTGCTTGCACCCACCTTCTGGCAGGAGGCAACACTTGCTGAACCCTCTCCTACTTCATTTGCCCCTTTTACATTCTGCCAGGGTCTCCAGTAAACGCACACTGATACTCTATGTATATCCTGAACCGGGACATTACGGTCAACTCTCCAGACCCTTACATACTGCACCCCGTTAATAGTAATTGTATGCTGGTGGAGCGGATTTGTCCCACCATCTCCCGGGTCAGCAGGAGGACAGGGGCTGGGATTATCGGGGCAGGGATTTGTAACAGAACCACCCACATTCCCATCCTGAACAGGGATATTATTCCAGCTCACACCCTGATATATCTGAAAGAAATTCTCAAGGGCATCCATCGCCAGATTGGTCGCAATAGTCTTTTGACTTGAGACTGTATTTAAAAAAGTAGCCGTTGTGAACATAGGGAAGACCCCAACGGTCAGGACAACAGTCAGAATAGCACCCGCTACGAGCAGTTCAATCAGAGAGAAACCCCTCTCCCCTTTTATTGCTGGCAATTTGTGCTCCATCCTGTACATAGTCTCACCTTACCTGTAAAGGTTATTACATCAATCATATACTGGTCTGCAATGTTATTAAGCGTCCCGCTCCCTCTAATCTCATAATTGGAGGTCATTGATGTATTATTTCCAATGTAAATCCTGAATCGCCCTCTATCTTCATTTATATTTCCAGTGTATCTTGACATCGTTCCGTCTGGCCTGCATCTAAAAGCCTCAACCGAATTCTTCTGGGTTGGGACATTTGGGCAGATATTATTGGGACAGGGTTCCACAGAATAAATATCTACATATATTGAGCCAATAGCCTCAGTTCTGAACCTGCCTTGAAGCCCCTGTATAAATGACAATCTCGGACCAAGATTATTAAAAGGTCCCTTAAGTCCGGTTGGTTCTGGTGCACTCTCATTCCCCCATCTAACTGATGTATTGGCACGGGTAGGAGCCATAGAGAAACCATCTCCACTGTAAAGAGAGATTCCATTTGGGGCTATCCCACCATCCCGAGTGGCGTAAGTATTTGAATCGTCCAGATTCATTACAAAGAGATGGTCAACTGTATTGGCTATTGCCCTGACTCTGCAGAGTCTGAGATTACGCGCGACCTCCTGTGCATATGACTTTGCATCAATAGAGTTGACTGTGGGGGTTAATGCCGAAACAGAGATAGCAGCCAGAATCGCAAACATAGCCACAACTATCATCATCTCAAGTAGTGTAAAACCTTTTTTATTCATAGCTAACTCCGTAATTTTTCAACCATAGTATAAATATGGTATATCACCGGTTTATCAACATTTATACCAATTTTTCCTAATTTCACCAAGAATTTTATCAAGTAATATCAATCAGTTAGAAAAAAGAGCCAGATACATCTTTTAACAACCACCAAACTTTGCACAGAGATACGCAAAAAAATTCACATCCAATCTATCTCATATCTAATCTACCTGACACATTTATATCTCCTTAGTTTCAAATCAATAAAGTTTCAAAAAATTGCAAATATTTTTATAGCGCATCCCTAAATCTTCGGAACTTATGAGAAGAACCTGATCATTCCTCATAAAATTACTGCTGTCCAAAATAATCGGCTTTGAGAAGTTGACTGTTTGTAAAATAAAGACTCTGGATGAGTAAATCTATATTCTCAAAATCAGGTCATCCTCCACCATTAATATTATCTATTGAAGATGCTGTACAATTTCATATCCTTTAGTAAGGGCTAATAATCATTAGCTCCTACAATTGCTACATCTTGCACAATAGGTAAAATCTCATAGAGTTTACTTGTCCATCTCCATAAATTTTTGTATAATAAACCCCAGTTAGAAAACCCGGAACCTGTTCCGTCTCACATTAAATGTTACAATAAGCCAATAAGGATTTCTCTTCCATTTGAATAGCTTTGCTCTATGGTCATTGTAGTATTTAGTGACTTCCCCCAAACATTCAATGTTCTGATTAATTGATAGGGGAAATCTACTTAATGAATGAGTCAGTCCTAATAACATTGACACAAATTACCCTTGAGAGATAAATCCATTTATTTCTCTTTCTGCCTTTATCTCTCTACTTATAAAGCACCTTCTTTTAAAATATTTGTAGAATTTTTCAAAAACTAAGGCGATAAATCCTTCTCTTCAAAATTCAATATCTAAAAAGTCCAAAATTAAAATTTATTCTGAATATATGTGATTTAATATCTGATCTCAAAATCAGTATAATTTAATGGCTCTACCTCTTCCAATACAAACTTCTCTACCTTTGCAAGATATGGCCCTTTTCTGCACCAACTGATAAATTTATCTACGGATTCTAACTCTCCTTCCGCATATCCCTCCACACTACCGTCTGAGAGATTCCTAATCCATCCACCAATATTTAGATGTTTTGCCTCTTTGAGCGCTGAATATCTATATGATACCCCCTGAACAATTCCATAAACTCTAAATTTTACTGCCTTCTTCTCCACCCAATATCTCCAAATTAAAAAAGTAGACTTTGCTATCTCGCTATTTATTTTCCTCTTTCGCCTTTCTTGACTCCATTACCTTCTTATAAAGTGGGTCATTCTCCTGCAACTCCCTTCTCAACACCTTACCTACGAGTGACTTTGGGAGGTCCTTTCTAAATTCAATATATTTTGGGACTTTGTAATGTGTCATATTTTCCCTACACCACTTGAGCAACTCCTCTTCAGTAATCTTCCCATCTGATTCGGGCTTCAGGACCACCCACGCCTTTATAACTTCACCCTCCACCTCATCAGGGATACCAGCAACAGCGACCTCAGAGACATGTTCATTATTCCCTATCAACTCTTCAACCTCTTTGGGGAATACAGAATAGCCCTTGTGTTTGATGAGTTGCTTCTTCCTGTCTCTCAGGAATACTGCACCCCCTTCATCCATAAAGCCCAGGTCTCCGGTTAGCAGCCAGATCTTTCCATCCATCTCCACAAGCGTCTCTGCTGTCTCATCCGGACGATTCAGATAACCTTTCATAACCTGTGGTCCGGCAACAGCAAGCTCACCTACCTCACCTATTGGCATCTCTTTATGAGGATCCATAGGGTCAACAATCTTCCAATCGGTGCCGGGGAAAGGCAGACCGATGGACCCAATCTTACGATTACCCCAGAATGGTCCTGCACTTACAACCGGAGATGCCTCAGTAAGTCCATACCCCTCAACCAATCTCGCCCCAGTACTCCTTTCAAATGCCTCCTGAACAGGTCTGTGTAGTGGCCCGGCCCCTGAGACACAGAGGGAGAGTTTCCCTCCGAGATTATATTTTGCAATATCCGGGTATTCAGCAAGACGCTTAAATAAGATCTCAGCCCCAACATACATAAGCCCATCTCCAGTTGCCAGTCTCTCAATGTCCATAAGAAGGTCATCTGCTTTGGGAGGTCTCGGATAGAGAAGCATCCAACCACCATTACATATTGAGATATTCATAACGCAGGTCATTGCAAAGGAATGAAATAGTGGGATGACACCTATCACACCCACACCGGGCCTTGCCTTGTATAGCCACGCCTTTGACTGAATTGCATTTGCTACCAGATTCCTATGGGTTAGTACCGCTGCCTTGGGAACACCGGTGGTCCCTCCCGTCATAATATAAGTGGCTGTATCATCGGGCTCAATCTTTACATCTGGAAGGTTAATTGAATGCCTTGCAAGAGAGCGCAGCATCAGAGTGCCGGATGGTAGCCTACCACTTGGAATCTTATTTAAGAGCTTCCCCAGAAATTCCTTTATAAAACCAAGGCCCAGAAAATCAGCTATATTGGTCCCGATGAGAATCTTAATATCTGACCTGTCTATTATTGGGGCTATGGTCGTCTCGTATAAACTATCCAGAACCACCAGCGCCTTTGCACCGATAGTCTTTAATTGATGAAGAACCTCAGCAGGTTTATAAGTAGGATTTATTCCAGAGACAATTGCGCCCAGCCTTATGACAGCATAGTAACATATGACATACTGGATGGAATTTGGGAGCATTAAAGCCACCACATCACCCTTTTTAATTCCCAATTTTGCAAAAGCAGATGCTACCCTATTTACATAATCATTTAGCTCTCTGTAAGTAACGCTTTTGCCCAAAAAGTAGATAACGCGATAATCTGGATACTTCTTTGCACTATCATTCAACATCTCACCCAGTGATATCTCCGGAAAATCAATATTCTTTGGAACCTCATCAGGCCAGCCCGATTCCTTTCTGAACCACGGTTTGTTCTCATCAACATAAAATCTCTTATCCATTGCACACTCCCTTGATAAAAGGTTAATTCACCCCCAAAACCATTTAGGAACGATGTCTATATAGCAAAATTAAATATCCAATGCAAGAATTTTTATTTGCTCAAGATTCCTTCTCTAACTTTTTACTGTTGTCTTAAGATTAGTAAATGGATGGTCAGGCTGACACAACTCTATTTGAGTGACAATTATTTTGAGAACCTCTCCTTCTGCTCCCTAAAATAATCTTCAGAAGGTTTTAACTTAATCGCCTCCTCCTCCGCCTTAACCGCCTCAACTTTATTACCCTTTAAGAAATATAGCTCGGCGAGTATATCCCACGCATCATCATCATTGGGGTCCAGATCCGTTGCCTTCTTTGCATTTTCAATGCCCTGGTCAACCCTCCACTTATTCTTCCAGCAGATGTAGGCAAAAGTCTTATAGGGCTCTTTAGAATTTGGATTCTTCTTTATCAACTCTCTGAGCTTCATCATCGCCACCCCCTCTTTACCACTCTTAATATAGGCTGAGAGCAGGAAAATATATGCAGACTTTGCCTCCTTTGATTCAGGGAAGAGCTTTATAACCTGCTCCAGGTGGGCAGCCGCGAGGTCATAATCTTTCAACCCTCTAAAATAGAGATATTTCCCGAGCGAAGAGAGGACCTGTGATGCATACCCTTTCTCATTCTTCTGGTCAGCCTTCAGGACTTTTTCACAATACCTCTTTGCCTTCTCTCTATCAGCCTTGAAGATATAGGACATACATACATTAAACATCAACTCAATGTCCTTTGGATTGGCATCAGATTTCTTTGCCATCTCATCCAGTTCGCTCTTACCGCTCTTTATCTGTTCAAGGCTCTTCTTTATTCTCTGCTCATCTATCTCATCCACAAGTCTGTCCATCTCCTTCCCATTTGAATCAAGTATCAAAAGAGTCGGGAAGGCAGTAATCTTATATTGATTAAAAAGCTTCTCTCCCTCACCTTCCTCACCATTGCAACGGGCAAATACATAATTTGAGAGAACCTCCTTTACACCATCAGACTGAAGGACCTTTTTATAGAGCTCCCTGCAGGCAGGGCACCAGTAGGCATAAAAATTTATTACTATTTCCGTCTTCTTATCAGATGCAAGAGTCTTTAAGTGATTTATATCGCACCTCTCAATATTCAAATCTGCCCCCGATACATAAAGAGGGAGAACAATAATCAAAGACATAAAAAGGAAGAATTTTTCAAATTTCATCAAATACCTCCTTAAATAAGGTTAATACACAGGATAGATACTATCAAATTTTACACCCTTTGTGAAATAAAATCTACACTATTCAAGGATCCCACACCCACATCCAGAAGACCTATCTCCCGTCTCTGTAATCGTAATCGGTATACCTTCCTGAGCAGGACTATCGGTGACACCGCCATCTATATCCCACTCATTTAGATATGGCACAAATTTTGCAGATATAGTATGTCCCTTATCCACATTTGTAAATGTATAAGAACTTACCTTCCCAACGGAGATATCATCTACAACCACATCCTCAATAGAATATCCAGTATTTGGAAGAATCTCAAATGTCTGGTTAGATCCGTATTTAACAGATGGATTCTCTGGAAGAATTTTTCCACCCTCTCCATAAACAGTGGTTATCTGAAATGTCCTGAGAGTAAATTCTACACCAACTTTCTTTTCAGAGTCCATTACCACAGAGCAGAGAGGTTCATCCACACATTGTGTGCCGGTGTAACTTACAAATAATGAACTCTCAGATGGAATGGCTATAAGTTTAACCAATTCACCATCTGCGAAATCCTTACTACAGTTTCCACCACAATCTATCCCTGCTGGTTCTGAAGTTACCCTTCCATCTCCATCCCCCGTCTTATAAATATTCAATAAAAAGCTACATAGTTCTCCAGAGAATTTGCTATCAAAATTACTTTGATAGGTCAATGGATCAACATCAACAAATACCACCATAAGATTGTCACATAGTGTATTCGGGACAATAGATGGCTCATATAATGAAGCCTTCTCGGTGGAATCCACCATCTCCTCTGATAGAATTGCCCCCTGTGTGGAAACAGTATTTATCACAATATTTGAAACTGAATTCTGCAACTCCTCCTTCTGAAATGCGAGTATAAACTTATTTGAATAAGGATTATAAGCAGTATCTGGATTCTTATTTCTAAAAGAATCGTTTGTGATATCAAGACTTTTGATTATCTTTGCATTTTCACCGATAATCAGCCCCTTAATATTATACGCCCCAATACCTGCTACATAGTCAGTAAATACGGCAAAGAATAATTTTTCTATATTATTAAAGGTTATAGAGACATTACAATCAGGGGCAGTGGTATCTGCCAATCTGCTCTCAGAGATATAATTCAAGTTTTTATCAAGAAATCTTAAATAGACACCATAATTATTTACACCATCCCCTTTAGAATATAACAATGCAAATCTACTATTATTGACATCGTTTACAATATCAAAGGATGATACAGTCATTGCATCCCTCAACAAGACTACTTCATTATTTGAAATTCTCCCATTACTATTTACAAAATTCCCATATATAATAGGGGCAGACCTGTTCCTTCCATCATACCATACTACGAGAAATCTTTCGTTATCCTCATCCGCAATAACCACTGCATCACCTATAAAATATGCATTTGAGGAGATAGTAAACGGACTCAGGGCTGAACTACCATCGGATTTAATAAGCTGGCCCTGTAGATAGCAACCTATATTTCCAGTACAGTAATTATACACCATCAACGCAATACCTTGCTTTTTTAAGTATGCCAACGAGAGAGTTTTTGCATTATCATTATTCAAAAGTACCTCAGCCACTTTATTCCCCTTCCTATCCAGAATGAGAGAATAAATGCCGTCATAGGTAGTATTCTGCACAGAATAAACAGATAGATAACTCATACTATCTTCCATAAAGATCAATTTTGGATAAAATACACCAGACTCCTGAGCATGCAGATCAGCATAGATAAATAGAATCGTTATCGCGCACAGCAAATCAAAGCAGAATCTCTTCACGGCATACCTCCTGAAACATAGACTGATTTATATTAACATCTATAAAAAAATTATACAAGTGAATTCAATTTGGAACAGATAAAATGACAATTATTCTTCAATTACATCAATGGTCATCTCTACTCGTTCATAAGGCATGTCATTTCTATCCCGAGGGAGATTCACTATCTTATCTGCGACCTCCATACCTGATGTCACTCTTCCAAAGACAGTGTATTTACCATCTAAGAAGAGCGAATCCTCAACTACTATAAAGAATTGGCTACCTGCACTATCGGGGTCCTGTGCCCTTGCCATAGAGAGAATACCTCTCTTATGGAAATGTTTGTTAAATTCTGCCTTAATAGTATATCCGGGTCCACCGGTCCCCGGGATTCCACGGGCACCTAACTTTGTATTAGGACATCCCCCCTGTATCATAAATCCGGGAATTACCCTATGAAATGTAGTCCCGTTGTAAAATCCAGACTTTGCAAGCCTTAAAAAATTCTCAGTGTGTACGGGTGCTACATCGGTAAATAGTTCGAGCTCAATCGTTCCATATTTTGTTATAATCCTCGCCCTCGGATTTGACATAAAATCTCCTTTTAGTCATTAAAGATATAATCAAACCAGAATTTTTTACTTCTGTCCATTGAGAGATCCACATGGATATGTTTTATTTGTGTAAACTCTAAAAGGCCATGAGGGCCAAGTTCCCTCCCAACACCAGACTGCTTATATCCACCAAATGGTGCAAGTGGATTTATCAGATGATAGTCATTTATCCAGACAGTCCCTGTACGGATCCTCTTTGCAATCTGAATTGCCATTGGGATATCCCTTGAGAAGACCGCCCCTCCAAGTCCGTATATTGAATCATTCGCCATATTGATTGCGTCATCCAGTTCATCATATTTTATTATTGAGAGAACCGGTCCAAATATCTCTTCTTTAGCAATAGTCATATTATTTGAGACATTTTCAAATACAGTAGGAAGAATAAAGAATCCGTTCTTTAATTCTTCCGGTACCTTTCCTCCACAGAAGAGCTTTGCACCTTCTGCCTTCCCCTTCTCAATATATCCGAGTACCCTCTTATGCTGCGATTCAGAGACAACAGGTCCCATAGTAGATTCAAAATCAAGTGGGTCACCTACTTTTATGTGAGTAATTCGCTCCTTCATTCGCCCCATAAACTCATCATAGATTGAAGAGTGCACAAAACAGCGCGTTCCTGATTCACATACCTGACCGGCATGAAAGAAGGTCCCAAATAATGCACCATCCACCGCTACACTCAAATCTGCATCTGGACATATAATTGTAGGGCTCTTACCTCCAAGTTCAAGCGTTACCTTCTTTATAGTATCCGCTGCAAGCCTCATAACATTTCTTCCCGTCTCAGTTGAACCTGTGAGAGCGACCTTATCTACCATTGGATTTTTACAGAGTTCCTCACCCACAACAGAGCCCGAGCCAGTCACAATATTCAAAACACCTTCTGGCAGACCTACCTCTACTGCCACCTTTGCTATCTCAAGCGCAGTCAAAGGTGTATCGGACGCAGGTTTGAGTATTATAGTATTTCCCATTATGAGTGCAGGTGCGATCTTCCATACAGCCATCATAAATGGAAAGTTCCATGGAATAATTCCAGCACATACCCCAATCGGCTCCCGATTCACAAAATTCCAGCTTATATAAGGGAAGTCGATCCAGGGGAGAGGTTCATATGTTGGAATCCTCTCTCCCAGCTCAACAAGTGCCCTGAAGTGTTCAATCCCAACAGGGATATCCATCATAGAGGTCTTCCTGATAGTAGCACCCGAATCCATTGATTCAATTCTGGCGAGATCATCCTGTCTCTCCTGCAATCTCTCTACCATTTTATAAAGCAGTTTTGCCCTCTGCTTCACATTCATCCCGCTCCAGACTCCGCTGTCAAATGTCTTTCTGGCTGATTCAATCGCCCTTCTTGTATCCCCAATTGTGGCAACAGGCACAAGGGCAATCTCTTCTCTATTTGCTGGATTTATAGTGGGCCTGTATTCGCCACTCTCAGACTCCACCAGTTCACCATTGATTAACATCTTATATTTTTCCATCAGACACCTCCCTGTTCTTTTAAGGATTGAATCATATTAACAGCCTAACTAATTTGCGTCAATCATAAAATTATCTACTGATAGAGAAAATTACAAAAGTTCACCGCACTGAAAAAAGATGTTTGAAATTTGAGAACCAATCAAGTATAATGAAATTTGCTGGAGGTTAGACTATGTACAAAAATATAATATTAGCAACTACTTTAATGATTCTCATCCTTTCAGCCTGCGATTGTGGAGATACCGCCACTGGAGATATAGGAAAAAATCCTGACGCTGTAATAAATCTGGACGGAGGCTCTGGAGATACACTGACAGATACATATGTCCCGCCCTGTCCAAAAGGTCAGGAACTTATGTGTGGAATATGTAAACCCATCAGGTGCCAGACAGATTCGGACTGCAACCCCGGACAGATATGTTCCAGAAGGGCCTGTGTGGATTCGTATCTGGAATGTTCTGGAGGAGACTGTGCAATAGACGGAATGGAATGCGATTCTAATGGGCAGTACTGTCATTTTAAGAAGTGTGGAGCACAAAATAGCTGCCCCGAGGGATTCTTCTGTATGAATACATTCTGTATGAAGAGACTACCCTGTAATGGCAAATGTGGAGAGAAGGAGGTCTGTCTTGCAGAGACGGATAGATGCATCCCGGCCCCTGATGTTGAATCCTGCAAAAAGAGTTGCAAACCGGGTGAGATATTGATGTTCTCTGACCCACCGGAGGATTCAACATTCAGCAGTTGCAAGGAGATTAAGTGTGAATGCAAGGTATTACCCGACCTCCCGGTTGGGGACCTTGGATATTATTCACGATTATCTATGACAAAGACAAATGAATTTGTTGCGAGTGCATATAATAAGACCTATGGAGACCTTGTCTTTGTAAAATTTCTCTTTGATAACAATGGGAATGGCCCCCTCGGAGAATACGACCAGAAATCAGTTCAATTCATTGATGGAGTCCCTGCAAACGGTCAGCTTGCTGGAAATCCAGAAGGTATAAGGAAGGGGATAAAAGATGCCGGTCCCGATTCAGGAAAATATACATCAATCGCCATTGATAGTTCAGATAGAATAATGATTAGCTACTACGATGTATCCACTACTTCTCTAAAATTCGCCTACTATGATGGGGCTATATGGAGCACTCACACAGTGGATGGAAGTGGTGCAGATGTAGGTATGTACTCCTCTATCACCCTATCCTCAACAGGGCTACCGTATATAGCATACTTCCAGAAAAATGGGGCATCAGGAGATGAGAGACTCAATTCTAAACTAAAACTCGCACTCCCAATTTCAAATCAGGTTCCTCAGAAACCAGAAGACTGGAAGATAATGGATATTGATACAGCAAAGGTGAGCTGCCGCGGATTATGTCCATCTGATAGCGCCTGTATTGAAGAAAGCAATCAGACAATCTGTAGAAAACTCTCTTCAGACCAGAAAGCCTGCAAAGAGGGAGCCGGTTGTGGAAGTGATGAAAAGTGTGTGCTGGACGATACAGAAGCCCCTGTATGTAGAAAGGATGCAGGGACAGTTGCATATGTAATTGAAGAGGGAGTTGGGCTCTTCCCTTCAATTAAGGTCCATACCGATGGAAAAATTTACATTGCTTATTACGACAGGTCACCGATTGACATTAAGAACTACAAAGGGAACCTCAAACTCGCCACTATTGAAGGAGAGACAATAAATATTGAGATACTTGATGGAGAAGACGGAGGTGGAAACGATACTGGAGATGTCGGAAGATTTGCATCGCTTGACTTTGCCCCTGATGGAAGAATGGGGATTGCATATTACGACGCAACATTAAATCAACTAAAATACTTTGAGAGATTCACAAATGAACCACCAAAGATTGAGGTGGTCTATTCGGGAGTAACTCCCGGACTGAAAGAATTTGCAGGTCCAGACTGCTCACTCGCCTTTGATAAGGATAGTATGGCTCATATATCTTTTCAGGACGCCACCAATCACAGGCTACTATTTGCCTCAAGACAGGATGGCGACCCACCATGGAGCCCGGGAGATGTCATTACTCTCTTATCCCCGACAGATGATGCACTCAAAAATAGATTTGGAGAAGGTGGATATGGGTTCTTTATCAGTATGATATTAAAGGATAAAACGGCATATATCAGTTCAATGAAGCTCGGATTCAAACAGGGCGATGAGGGGACAGTCTCAACAGCGAGATTCCTGATTATTAAGAAAGAGTTTTAGAAGATAATTAGTTTACTATCTCCAGAAAGATGAGTGGATTATTATATAAAGGGTATCTATTTGAGCCACTATAATAGTAAGAGTTTGAAGACTTCATCATATCCCAATTATTACAATAATCCATCGTAAAGGTATCATAACCAGAGATTCTATTGTCATTTGAACCAACGACTATGGCGACAGATGAGGCAGAGTCCTTCAATTCTATATCAAATTCATTGAGTCTATTCTCTACAATAAGGTTTTTATCAATCTTTACTCTAAACTGAAAGACACTACCTCTTCTTTTAGAAAAGTCCATATTTCTTACAATATCCAGTGGCTTATAGGCAATCAACCTACCATTTATATAGATATTCAAATTCTCTTCAATGTCTCTATTGGTAGCAACTACCATAATATTTAAGACGATATTTTCATCAGATTCAATCTTCGGTACAAATAACTCCCTGCCAACTCTCTTTACATTATCATAACTAAGTCTGAGAATACCACTGAGCCCCCAGAATCTCCCGATTCTCAAGGAACTCACAGATGAGATGTGATTATCCATCTTAAAGGTCCACTCAGTATTTTCAGGATAAATAGATGAGGCAGTATCCAGGTCATAAAAAGCATAACTATAAGGGAGGATGCAGAAGTCTGGCTCCCTATTTATATTCGCAATAAACAGATTGACAAACATCACATCCTGAACATTGTCATAGAAAGAACGTTTTACGGAATTTATACCTTTATTATTCACCACTTCAATTGCTGAATACTCTGCGAGGTGTGGCTCAAAGAAATAATTTGTGATGAGTCGCCATTTCCCCTGATAAAAGACCTCAACCTCTGTATGATTGTAACCACCTATTGCAAATGTAGAATATGATTGGGCTGGCTTTACTACAAACAGTGGGGAACTGATTAGAGGAGATAGCGAAGGGAACTCTGAAAAATCAGAATCAATAAAATACCCAACCAATCTGGCTGGCAGACCATAGCTATTTGCTAAAATACCCATAAGCCTTGCCAGACCGAAGCATGAACCTTTTTGATAACCGTCTGGATCCAGAATATCAACCGGCGAATCCAGTATCTCTGTCTCAGGGATATAGCAACAGCGCTCCCTGGTGTTCCTGTCCACATAATCTGCAATATACTTTAACTTTTCAAAAGGACCCAGATTGCCAATGCCAGCCATATTCAGAATCTCATCAGATTTCTCTAAGACATAATCCCAATTTGCCTCATAATTATAACCAAATTTTCTTGACCACTTTATGGCATTCTCTCTACTCAATAACTTATAAAAGTCTGAATTGCTATGAAATCTAACCGGGAGAGAACTATATTTCTTTATTGAAAAACCAGAATAGGCTTTAATAATGATTGCATTTATCAACCAACTATCCTTAAAAACTATCCTTACTCCATTTTTATCAACCTTTAATTTTTCAATAGTATTAAATGAATAGTAACCTCTCTTTGATGCAAAGTTAGTAAATTCTTTGCTATAAATTGTATACTCCACGCTGTTAATCTCTACCTTAAAAGGTAGCACATCTGACTTTTCTGAACCGATGACAAATGTAATCTCATATTCACCCGAGGGAATATTAAATAGAATCTCATTTCCACTCTCCCCCACTAAAAAATCTGTAAAGAGCGGATTTATGAGCATCTGGTCCGCATTAAGAATATTATAATTATTTATCCACCTATGGTATATACTCCTGTTTGATTGCGTAACAACTATAGACCCATCAACATAAGGAGACAATTGATTCCCAAAATCAAAAATATAAATTCGCCTCTCGTTATCATTCAAATATTTATTGAACCTACCCAAAATGCTCTTAATATCAACACCCTCTTTTTGAACAGGCTCTCTATTTATTAAATCTTCATTTAAGAGTCTTTGATTGATATTTTTATAATAATCTCCTTCATCTCCACAGGAGAGAAAAACCACAGAAATTATAAAGATAAAGAAAAGCCTCTTCATACGCTTCTCTCTAATATATTTATAAAACACAAATTGTTAGATTTTGCAAATCTATTTATAAAAAAGACAATTTTTACATATACACAAATTTCTATTTGATCTATTCAATGCAAAGATATATTAACTAATCTGCTATTTATGGTTAGTAAAATGCGTTTTTTATTCATATTGTTATTAGATTTTGCACTATTTTCAAATATTTTAATTGCGGAAGATATTGACAAACAAAAATTATACCTGCCCAAATTTTATGCTCAAAACCCATACAATTACTTAATTTCATATTATTCGGAGAAAGAAAAGGCTTCAAGTTGCAATGCAGAGATAAAACCATTCTTCGGAATTAAAACAAAGAAAGAGTTTGTAGAATCTCCTACAAAGGCAGCAGCCGATGGACTAACCGCTGTTATAAATGGAGATATTTCACTTGCAAAATCCTGTGCAGATTATTTAATAAAAAATAATTATACAAAGGGTGATGCTATTCTTTTTCCATTCAAGTTTGACTTTATACCTTATATGCCATATAGATTAAAATCACCTTGGATATCAGCAATTTCGCAAGGACTTTCATTAGGACTCTTTACATATCTGTATTTATATACAAATGATTCAAAATACCTCAAAATAGCAAATAGAATTTTTAACTCATATAAAATCCCGATTGAAGAAGGCGGATTTACAAGATTTTACTCTGATTCAGTATTTTTTGAAGAATATCCGACAAAGGATTTTATTGGGGTATTCAATGGTTCCGCGGTTGCCGCCCTTGCTCTCTGGGACTATTATGTCATTACTAAGAAGGAAGATGTACTACTGTTATTCAAAAAGTATATTAAATGGCTTGAAGAGAATGTTCACAAATATGAAAAGTTAGATGAAAAATACAAAATCCCAATTACATACTATAGTCTTGCAATAAAAAGACCAGAACTATTGTTCAGATTTTATGGAGATGGATTAGTATTTATAAAAGAAATCAAATATTACGGCATTAAAGATAATAATAAAAAATTGGTTTATACCTTAAAAATTGGTTCAAGAGGCGATGATAATCCAGAAAATAACATCTATCTTTTTGCAAATCAGGAATACAGCAACTGGTCACCTCCACATAAAGGTGGAAGATATATAAATCAGAAGAGGGGCATTTATAATCATTCTCCTTTCTATATTAATTTAAGCAGCGATTATAGCGAATATGAGATTGGAATACAATACATACGGATATCATATGGAGATGTATCGCTTCAGTTGTATGATGGTAAAGAATATTTTGATATTGCACCTATAAAAGGGGAATTAAACAAATTAGAGGCGGACAACTTTACTATTTCCAAAGAGATGGTTGATAGAGGGAGAGGAAATATCAATAATGAACCTATAATTGAATACAAATATCTTGATGATAATTATATCCTCCTGACTTATCTTGCAGAGATATCAAAATCTGAGATATTAAAAAAGTATAGTCTAAGATGGAGAGATTCAACAGACCTCTTAGATGCCGAATTGTATAACCAATTTCCCCCAGAGATGCTTTACTATCCCAAAAAGATTCTTGAAATTAATAAGTTATGCAGAAAAGGTATTGAAGATATAAGCCTGATAAAAAATGATAATACATACTATCTATTATATAACTGCAAAATTGAGCCCAATGAAAACAGATTATCTCTAGCCTCAGGTAGAGATATTTATAATTTGAAAGATAACGGATGGCTACTGGCAAACAATTTTATAAATGAGAATGATATTGGTTCTGCCTCAAACCCATATTTACTTGAGAACAAAGGTCTATTCTCAATATTTTTTATTTCAAATGATATGATTTATTCACTTATTACTGATAATATCTGGAAATGGAACACAATTAATGAGGTCTATCAAAGCCCTACTGGTAAATTTACTATTTTTAAAAATGGAGAGGGATTTCAGATATATTCAATTGGAGGCAAAGATAAGAATAAAATTATTCTTACAGAATTTAGTAATTTTATAGAGAAGGCTATAGTAGAAGAACCATCTTATAAATCATTTACTGACTTAAATATATTTATGTTCAATGAATATAGAATGCTTTTAGTGAGAGTAAAACTGCCTGCAAGAATAGACTCATATCTATATACAGATTGCAAAGGGGATTTATTTGTTAATGCCCTCTCAAAACCATTTATGATTGAAAAGCCATTTATAAAAACCCCATATACAAAGAAGAGAGATTACTTTGTCTTCACGGAAGGAGATAAGATTTATCTCTTATTTACTGGATATAATCCAGATAACGAATTCCCGGATGGAATATATATTTCAGAAATAAAGAGAAATATCCTTGAAGAGATTATTAAAAAGAGCTGTAAAAAATAAATGTAAACTTCAATTAAAGTAAGGGTAGAATTACGGAGTTACAGTATACAACCCCTTCCAGAGAGGCTTAAAGCCCTGCGGGGACTTCTGGTCCTTGATATGTGCCTCAAAGGCATAATCTCCGGGCTGAGTAAATTTATATCTTATGGTCGGATTCTTTGAATAATTCTGTATCATAACCCAGTCCTCGGGATTTCTCTTTACCCAGAACTGCACCTCTGGCATATCAGGTGGGAGATACCTTATCATAATTTCAATCTCGTCTCCTACTTTATATGAATTCTGATCTGGCCTAAGTTCCATCTCCGGTCCGCCTTTACAGGCAAGATATGTCCCCACCATAGCAAGTAATGGTATATAGAAGAATCTCTTCCTCTTCATCTCCCTCTTCCTCCTGTGGATATCAGAGACCTTTTCATATATATCATACAATTTTTTCTCCTCAACACTCCAGTTGAGCTCCAATGACGCCTTAATGGCACCATCCCTCAATCTATTCATTCTATCTTCATCAGCAAACACAGATTTTATTACCTTTGCCAGTTCATAAGGCCTCTTCATATCGGCTGTAATTACTGCCCCATATTTTTTATTCATAGACATAAAGAATGGTAGTTCATTTGATATAACCGGGAGACCGCAGAGAATAAATTCAAAAAATTTATTTGGTGAACAGTATTTATGATTCTCATCAATAGGCTCATACGGAATAATCCCTATATCCGCCCCTACAGAATACTTTAGTATCTCATCTGATGGAACTTCACCCACAAAGAATACCCTCTTTTTTAATCTCTCACGCCTCACTATCTCTCTCAATTTGCTCTCGTATGGTCCATAACCGATCAAGACCAATTTTATATTTTCACCGGTATATTTAAATGCCCGCACTATATTATCAAGATTTCTCTCCTGAGAGATCCATCCCTGAAATAGGACTATCTTATCACCCTCTTTTAACTTCAACCTCTCACGCAACAATCCCCTATACTCATTTAAATCCTGATTCTTAAGAGGCTTTGCACAATTCATTATCACACCTATATCTCTGACCCTATACCTCCTCTTCATTATATCAGCAATAAATTCATTAACCGTTATCACATAATCCGCATATTTTATATAGAGTCTCTCATTAAGAAAACTTCTCAATCTCAATCTGAAAGGGAGTACCTTCTGGGATGGATAAAGTTCATGGGCATCGTATATAAGCGGAATATCTCGTATTGCAGAAAGTAGTATTGCAGGTTTTAGAACAGGCAGGTCGTGACAATGTATAATATCCGCTTCAAACTGATTTGCCTTGTCAAAGATAAATCTCTCAAATGGGGATAATGTCAAAAAACGATTTGCAAATAATATAAATCCCCTATTTACAGCCCTTCTCAATATCTCCCTATCTGGGAGAAACTTCCTGATAACCTTCAATCTATAGTCATCCCAGTCATATACATATCTATGAATACTAATCCCCCTCATGGTATAATGCTCCTCTTTTTTGCACTCAAATCCAGAGAGGAGTGTTACGGAATGTCCGGCCTTGATTAGACTCTCAGCCTCAAGGATTATCCTTCTATCAATCATAAAGATATCCGGTGCAATCATCAGTATCTTCATACTCAGCCCACTACCTCCTCATATATCTCTCTAAGTCTTTTCGCAAAATGTTCAAATCCAAATCTCTCTTTTATACTGTTGTGCATACATACTGGGTCAAAGGATTCATAATTATTTATAACATCTATTATTGCATCAAAGAACTCATCCTCATCATCCACATCCACCAGTCGCCCGAGCCTGTCGTCATTGATTATATACTCTGGACCACCACATTTAGTCGCCACCACCGGCTTACCACAGGCGATTGCCTCAGCAACTACCACACCAAATGTCTCTGAACGGCTCGGCAAGACCAAGATGTCCTTATCTCGGAGTAGCCCTGGAATCTGATGATGAGGTAGTCCATCTATTACTTCAACAGAACCTTCAATATTATTGGAACTTATAAAATTAAGAATCTTCTCTCTGAGAAGACCTTTCCCAACAATACTTAATTTCAAATTATATTCTGCTTTCAATAACCTGATTAAGACTCTTAGCAAGAGTTCTGGATTTTTACGTTCATCCAGAGTCCCAATAAAGAGAAGTTTATATTCATTATTATGCCTTTTCTTAATTTTTGAAGGGTAAAATTCTGATATATCAATGGTATTTGGCATAACAAGCATCTTATTTCTGACATCCTCAGGCATATATCTCTTTACTTCCTCAAGTGCATATGGACTGACACATAATATTCTGCTTGCAAATCTTGATGATTCAATTGATTTATGAAGGACAATGGGATTTTTTACATATTCCGAATAAGGTGCCATATGTTCGGTAATAATATAAGGGATTCTCAATTTTTCAAAGATTGACTTTGCGGCATTTCCATCTATATAAGCCGTGTGAGCATGAATGATATCAAACTTAAATTCCCTCCAGACATCGTAAATAACGCTCAAGACTGCCTGTGAATATGTATGCCAGTGCGTAATAAATCTAAAAGGACCACCGACCCTATAAGGTGGATATAACACCTTAATACCATCTCTCTCTTCCCATCTTATCTTCCTCAATTCTTCCCAGTAAATTCTATTTGCCTCTTTGAGTTTTACTGGATTATATGTATTCATCCAGAATGGCCTGCAGGAGATTACCCTTATGTCCAGATCAGTATATTTTAAGAGCGCCTTAACCTGCTCCAACACAAATGGACCAAAAACTGGCTGGTCCTTATGTGGAAACATATGGGATAGCACCAGAACCCTTCTGACCTTTCTACTCTTTAATATCTCAAACGACTTTAAGAGACCCTCTTTTTCTTTTATAATCTCTGACATCTCTCTTCTTAAATCTTCATTCTCACTCCTTAATATCTCACATTCACCACTTAATTTATCAATCTTAAATCTAACATTATTTAATTCATCTGTGGTGGAGTGGTACTCATCTTTTAACTTATTATATTCAATTAATAAATCTTTATAAGCCCGTTCAGCCTTCTCCCTTTCTTCTTCATTCTTATTTAGTTTATCATTCAGTTCACCAAATCTCATCTCAAGATTTTTTATATCTGCAAGATATCCTGATGCCACCTCCTCTGCCTTTGCTCTATCCAGTTCCTTTCTCTCCAATTGCTCATTTATGTCCTTTATATCCTTTAAGGCTTTATCTTTCCCCTCATAGTCCAGAAGTAATGAAAAGTGATATTTTATAACATCTTCTCTCTCACGAAGGCTCGGAGGTTTCTTGTTTTTCCGATCAAAAATCCATGGATTTCCAAGTGCACCCCTACCAATC
>JBMFOP010000048.1:0-25254 GCA_049969675.1 Myxococcota bacterium
TTACCTCTAAACTCCAGTAGATATCTCATATTACTACTGATAGGTCAACCAGAATTTATTATATTGTGGACTGTTGACTGCAGACTTAGGAAGCCTTATTTTAAGGTCTTTGTTTGATAAAATAATTAGCCTGTTGATGCCTCCATATCAAAAAATCTATTCTGGACAGATGTGCTTAGACTGTAAATTTAAATCCAAAGAACATTCATATCCATACAACTGAAGCAGAAGAATTAAGATTGTTGTAAGGTCAATTAATCTCCTATTCAAGACCCTCCATTAATGCAGTTGAGAGGTACCGCTCTCCAGTATCTGGCAAAACCACTACAATGGTCTTCCCCTCTGACTCCTTCCTTTTTGCAACCTGAATGGCAGCCCACATTGCTGCTCCAGAAGAGATTCCAACAAGAATACCTTCTTTTCGCGCCACCTCTCTTGCTGTATTGATTGCATCCTCATTGGTTACCTGTATAATTTCGTCAATAACTTCACGGTTTAATACATCAGGTACAAAACCAGCACCTATCCCCTGAATTTTATGGGGTCCTGGCTTCCCACCAGACAGGACCGGGGATGCAGCCGGTTCCACCGCCACAGAATAAATTTTTTTCCTCTTCTTAATAACCTCTGAGACACCCGTAATGGTCCCACCAGTTCCTACACCACCAACGAATATATCAATCTGTCCATCTGTATCATTCCATATCTCCTCAGCAGTGGTCTTACGATGAATCTCTGGATTGGCTGGATTTTTGAACTGCTGTGGCATAAATGAATTGGGGGTGGTCTTTAGCAATTCCTCTGCCTTTCTGACTGCCCCACTCATCCCTTCAGTCCCGGGAGTCAATACAATCTCTGCTCCAAGCAATTTCAGGAGTTTCCTTCTCTCAATACTCATCGTCTCCGGCATAGTAAGAATCAATCTGTAATTTTTTGCAGCCGCTACAAATGCAAGGGCAATACCAGTATTTCCACTCGTAGGTTCTATAAGGGTTGTAACATTGGGCTTTATCAATCCCTTCTCCTCCGCATCTTCAATCATTGAAACCCCAATCCTATCCTTTACACTATGAGCCGGATTAAAGGATTCAAGCTTTGCCAGAAGGGTGACTCTTAAGCCCTCAGTTAGTCTGTTAATCCTGACGAGAGGTGTATTCCCAATCGTCTCTATTATACTGTTGAATACTCTCATAAACTTCCTCCTTTTAAATTAAATGTAAAACATAGGTGTCATTGGTGAAATGGTTGATTCAAATCTCTTAAATAAAGTCTCAAAATCAATTTGTCCGAGCCTCTTTAAGAACTCATCCTCTATTTCATTGGATATACTATATGAGAAAATCTGATAGATATTCTCTGCCTCATTACTTTTCTTCTCCTTAATCCCCTTTGTGGCTTTTACAATGTCAAGAAGAGATATATCCTTCATACTTCTTTCAATAGTATAACCTCCATTACTACCTCTTATAGACTTGAGGATCCTGGCTCTCTGTAACTCCGACAGTATAACTGTCAAAAACTTCTTTGGGATATATGTAGCGTCATAAATCTGATTCGCGGTGACAGAATTACCAGAACGAGTTGAATAGTATATATAAATTACAATGGATATTGCATATTCAGCCTTTTTATTCAAGGTCATATATTCCTCCCTTCAAATACTCTACCAATATAATGATTTATGTAGAATATGTCAAGAGAAAAATTAGAATAATCCTCAAAATAATTAAGGCAGTACGCTATTAAGCCAAATTACCAAGTAAAAACAGGCAATTAGAAAGTAACTTGCAACTGAATAGCACAAAATTCCTTAAAAGTATATCTTATGTGCAATAAATAAAAATGTTTTGGTATGTAAATTGAAAATAAATAATAGCTTTTAATTATTCTGGAGGTCTTTTATGAGATTTAAGATGTCGGCAGATGTAGCATTTGTGATCCTCTTTATAATGGTAATTATATGTATAGTAGTGCCTCTTCCGGGCTGGCTTCTGGATGTTTTAATTTCTATGAATATATCTGCTACAATATTGATTCTGATAATTTCACTTAATATATCATCAGCCGTTGAATTGCCTTCCTTCCCTTCTATCCTTCTTGTTACAACACTTTTTAGACTTGCACTTAATGTCGCATCTACACGTGCCATCCTCACCTGTGGTGATGCGGGGAGGGTTATCTCAGCTTTCGGAAATTTTGTAATCTCTGGAAATTACTTTGCCGGTGCAGTTGTATTCCTGATTATTACAATAATACAGCTCGTAGTGGTTACAAAGGGGGCAGAACGTGTGGCTGAGGTCTCAGCAAGATTTACATTAGATGCTATGCCGGGGAAGCAGATGTCCATAGATGCCGAACTCAGGGCTGGACATATAACTCTGGATGAGGCAATAAGAAGAAGGGCGAATCTCTCAGTTGAATCACAATTTTTTGGCTCAATGGACGGGGCAATGAAATTCGTCAAAGGAGATGCAATAGCGGGCATACTGATATCACTTATAAATGTCATTGGAGGAATCTCCACCGGCACCATAATGAGGAATCTCTCAGTCTCAGAGGCAGTTCAAAGATATACTATTTTAAGTATCGGCGATGGGCTTGTCTCCCAGATCCCATCTTTGATTATATCTGTCTCTGCCGGAATCATTATAACAAGAATCTCTACTATCAAAAAGGCTGGTCTGGGGAAAGAGATATTTGTTAATCTTACAAAGAGACCTCTTACAATATTAATCGCTGCGGTCGTGGCCATAATCTTCTCTCTACTGCCTCACATCCCATTCCTTCCTTTCTTTTTAATTGGCACATCCTTTATATTTGCTTACAGGAAACTTAACAACAGAATAGATGAGAGAGAGCCAGTAAGAGAGATGATTGAGACGACAAGACAGAATACAGAAAATCAGCCAGCAGAACAGAATACAGCTGAATCCATATCGTCATTTGCCGAGCCTCTCTCCCTTATTGTCTCTGAGGGAATTTCAAGAGAAGGTAGTATAGGGTCTGCTGAGGTAATTGTTAAAGATGTGCTTTCAACTGTAAGAAAGAGGCTCTTAAAAAGATACGGATACAGAATGCCGGGTGTAAAAGTTATAAAAGATGATAGCGAGGAATTATTTTTTACACTCTCAATTTATGGGGTTGATATATATACATTTAGATGTGAAAAAGACCCCCTCTTTGCGATCAGAGGCAGATATTCTGAAGGTGCCATTACCCAACTGGAGAATTTTAGATATCTTTACTACTCTGATGGGACAGATGAAGAGGTATTTGATTTAAAGATGATTATGATAGAAATATTATTTACCCAGATATTGAAAAACATAAAAGATCTCTTCGGAATTCAGGAGACATCAGCTCTGATAGAGGAACTAAGTGGTAAATATCCAGCGCTTGTAAAGGAGGTAATACCAAGAGTAATAGGAGTCAATACCCTTTCAGAGATTTTAAAAAATCTACTATCCGAGCAGCTCTCAATCAGGAATATGAAGAGTATCCTTGAGACCATAGATAGGTATGCCCCTTTTGAGAAGAATCCAAATCTACTTTCAGAGTTTGTAAGGGTCTCTCTCGCAAGACAGAGCTGTATGGATTTCTCCGAAGACGGCAGGATGCGGGTCTATATACTTTCGCAAAACATAAATAAAATCATCTATGATTCCATTGCCAATATTCAGGGAGAGCAGGTGCTTTCAATAAATCCAGAAGATGCGAGAAGGATTATTGAGGCCATAAAGAATGCAGTGAAAAACTCGGATTGCAGGCCGGTCATAATTACTGACTTTGAATTGAGGAGATTTATCAGGAAGATCATTGAATATGAGATGCCATTTGTAGGTGTGCTTTCATTAAAAGAGATATCTCCCGATGTAAGAATAGAACCAGCCGGAACTATTGGTATCTGAATACGCTTTTACTTTACTTTACCCAATAAAATATATAAATGGATTATCAGTAATTACCGGAGGAGATAATGATAGACCGTTATGATGTAAAAGAGGTGAGCTCACTTTTTACAGAGAATGCCAGATTTAATGAGTTTTTAAATATTGAGCTTCTCGTCTGTGAGGCATACGAATCCTGTGGAAAAATCCCCATCGGGACAGCGGCTAAATTGCGGGAGATAATAGGGGTCCTCTCAGATGAAGATATAAAGCAGATTAATGAGATTGAGAATCAGACAGGGCACGATATCATAGCATTTCTGACCTTTATTGAAAGGAAGGCTTCTGAGCTCTCAAGATATATCCATCTGGGACTTACCAGTTACGATGTAGTGGATACAGCCCTCTCATCTTTAATAGTAAAGGCAATGAAAATCATTATTTCTGATCTGGAGGGACTCGCAGAGGTATTATTAAGACGTGCACAAGAATTTAAATATACTCCTATGATAGGTCGCTCGCACGGGGTCCACGCCGAACCTATTACATTCGGGCAGAAACTCATCAACTACTATGATGAGACGATGAGAAATATAAACCGATTGAAAAGGGCTAGTGAACAAATAGCAGTCGGTAAGATATCAGGGGCTGTAGGTGTATATGGGAATATTGACCCGAAGATTGAAGAGTATGTCCTATCAAAGATGGGACTGAGGCCACTTTATGCTACCACTCAGGTCATATCACGGGATATTCACGCAGAGGTCATACTTGCTCTGGCAATAAACGCCGCCTCACTGGAGAAATTTACAACAGAGGTCAGACATCTGGAACGGACTGAGGTCAGGGAGGCATTTGAATTCTTCAAAAAAGGTCAGAAGGGCTCATCTGCTATGCCCCATAAGAAGAATCCAATCCTCTCCGAAAATGTCTGCGGTCTGGCAAGAGTTATCAAATCATACACAATCGCTGCACTTGAGAATATACCACTCTGGCACGAAAGAGATATATCCCATTCCTCTGTGGAGAGAATAATGCTATCAGATGTCTTTACCATCTCATCATTTATAATCAGGAGGACAAAAAATATTTATGAAAATCTGATAGTCTATCCGGAGAACATGCAGAGGAATCTGGATATAACAAAAGGATTATTTTTCTCAGAGGCACTTCTCTTAAAACTCGTGGATAAGGGTCTTTTGCGTCAGAGGGCTTACGAGATTGTGCAATCCCTCGCCCTTTATGCCTTTGAAAATAATCTTAACTTTAAGGATGTAGTTAAATCCGATAAGGATGTCTGTGCGATATTGTCAGAAGAGGAGATAGATTCAGTATTTGATATAAAACATCACCTCAGAAATATTGATTTTATATTTGATATGACAATGAAAAAGTATAACGACCAGATTTAATCAACATATTGATATTATTGGATAATTACACAATGTTGATCTAGAAGACATCTCAATAAAACTCGTTTTAGAAGAGTTTTTTAATATTGCCTTGGAACCAATTTAATGTTAGTGGATTTATGTATTGGGCTTTTCGGGGAGATAGTTGTGACCCGTCTATGGATATGGATTTTGAGAAATTTTACATTGTTCCTGATCGTTGCGATATTTATGACAGATTGTGGAATTAAGGCACCCCCCAGACCCGCATCATATAAATCTACGGAGGTCAGATTATGTTCAAAGGTTCAATAGTTGCCATTGTAACGCCATTTAATAATGGAAGAGTTGATAAAAAGGCCCTAAGTGAGCTTGTAAGATGGCATATAAAGAATGGGACAGACGCAATAGTGGTAAATGGTACCACCGGTGAGACCCCAACACTTTCAAGGGAGGAGCAGAAGGAGAATATATATATTGTCCTTGAGGCATCAGAATCAAAGATCCCGGTAATTGCCGGTGTAGGTTCAAATAGCACAGAACATACTATTGACAATGTAAAAACTGCGATCGCCTGCGGCGTGGATGGATTGCTTGTTGTAACCCCATATTACAATAAGCCTACTCAGGAAGGGCTGTATCAGCACTTCAAAAGGGTCTCCGAAATATCTCCAACCCCTATAATTTTATATAATGTGCCTGGTAGAACTGGTGTTTCACTTCAAACCGAGACTGTCCTCAGGCTGGCTGAACTAAAGAATGTTACAGGTATTAAGGAGGCTGGTGGAGATTTCAAGATGGTTATGGAGATAGCAGCAACTCTAAAGAACTTCTCAATCCTATCTGGAGATGATGCCCTCAATCTACCACTGGCATCTGTGGGCTCAAATGGGGCTATCAGTGTTACAGCAAATGTGGTACCACACCTTATCTCAAAGATGTATCGCCTGATTGAGAAGGGGGATTTTACTGAGGCGAGAAAGATTCATCTAAGGTTATTGCATCTCAACTCAATCCTCTTTATTGAGTCCAATCCTATCCCTGTAAAGGCAGCCCTATCTCTTATGAAGAAAATTAAAAATGAGTTGAGATTGCCACTCACGCCGATATCAAAGGAGAATTTTAAAAGACTGAAAGGGGTAATAGATAAATTCTACCCCGAACTTTATAAATTATAAACAAGGAGTGTGGTATGATAAAGATTATAGTAGTTGGTGCAATGGGAAGAATGGGTAGATTGATTATTCAGACAATAGCTGACGACCCTGAGGTGGAGCTCTCAGGTGCAGTAGAGATTATTGGACATAAGGATGTGGGTAAGGATATCGGGACCCTATGTGGGCTCGGAACTCTCGGGATGGAGCTCGTGGACCAGTTAGAAAAAGTGGCGGCAGGTTCTGATTGCATAATTGACTTTTCTACCCCCAAATCCACAATTGAGAATCTCCCGATTGCAGTTGAAAATAATATCCCTGTTGTAATTGGCACTACCGGGCTCTCTGGAAGAAAGGAGATGAAGGTGATCAAACTCGCATCAAAGGAGATTCCAATCCTTTTATCTCCAAATATG
The DNA here is from genome assembly GCA_049969675.1 of Myxococcota bacterium. Classification (GTDB taxonomy): domain Bacteria; phylum Myxococcota; class SpSt-1050; order SpSt-1050; family SpSt-1050; genus SpSt-1050. The sequence continues at coordinate 6,849 of JBMFOP010000048.1, forward strand.
TCAATAGGTATGAATATACTCTTTAAGGTAGTTCAGGATGTCGCACGATTTACAAAAGGTAGATTTGATGTTGATATACTTGATATCCACCATCGCACAAAGAAGGATGTACCGAGTGGGACGGCTATGAAGCTCGCCGAGAATATTGCATTGGCAAGAGGTGTGGACCCTAAGAAGAGTATCCATTTTATGAAACACGAGACCAATTTTTCACGAAGTCCAGATGAAATCAAGATTATGGCTTCAAGGATAGGAGATATTGTTGGAGAACATACAGTCTTCTTCGGGGGTAAGGGCGAATCAATAGAAATCACCCACAGGGCATCCAATAGACTCAACTTTGCAGAAGGGGCGGTACTTGCAGCCAAATGGCTCGTAAATCAGAAGAAGGGTCTTTATACTATGGCTGATGTATTGGGACTCAATGATTGATTGATGATAAGAGATTTCTTCCGTTGACAATAATTGTAGGGGTCGTCTCAATCCCATTTTACGGGCACATAACAATAGAAAAAATCCTTCCCTCTTTTATGGATAGCTGTTTCTTTTCTTATCTGTCCTTAATATCCAATCCTAAAACTATGAGTCAATAATTACACACCTATTTTTGTATTACTTATTTAAGTAATGAAATGAGAACTGGTTTTTCCATTTGAACAAAAACTGACAGAGAAAAGATTGATTATAATCGCATTGGTACAAAGTAGGTTTTTGTTCTAAAAATTGATATGATAAAACACCTACTATTAAGCCTTGAGTGTTATAGTTTAGTCTAAAGGCTTTTAAAACTTACTTATGAATAAGATTAGAAGTTATGGCTTAACTTTCCAATACCAGATTTGGACAGCAGCAATCAACAAATAAAAACAAAAAAGGCGAGGTTCACCTCGCCCTCTAAATCTGAAATATAATCTAATTACTGTTGCACACAGCTATTGCTATTCGGTACGCAGAGATTTACACCATTTACAGCCTTACAGGTAAAGCCTGTCGGACAGGCATCCTGTTCCTGTGGATTACAACCTGTCAAACAGAACATATCATTTCCGGTATCAGGTACCTTAACACATCTATTTGGTGGATTTGGATTATTATAGTCTGGATTTCCACTGTTGCAATATGCATCATCAAAGCAGGGGACACAGAGCAGATCTGTCATAGGAATACAGATTCCCTGATATAAAACACCAGACCCAAGATAGCTCTCATAACAGGCATAACCGGCCGGACAATCTGCATTTGATTTACAGAGGCTGGAACATTTGCCGTTATTTAGGCAGAGGTCATTTGCACAGGGTTTTTCTATACATCCCTCGTGACAGGCCTCATCTGTATTACATACAGTGCAATCACCACCAAATCCAGCACCTTTCTCTGTAGGGGCTGAACAGTATGAATAGACCTTATTATTGATTGCATCAAATCCAGACATCTTACAGACCTCACCATTTGAGCAGTCTTTATCACCGTTGCACTCTTTGCCGGAGCCCGCAAGTGGGATACAGAAATTGAGCTGATTTACACTCTCATAACCTTCAGACAATGGTTGAGGCAAACATTTCCATACATAGTTGCCTGCATTATTATAATTGCAATCTGAACCAACATTATCACAGGCACCCGAGCAGTACCCTACTCTCAAGCATAGATTCGTTGTGCAGGAGAAGGATGCCTGACACTGCTCACCCGGTTTACTCGCGCCAGAATACTCTTTTGCACAAATGGAGATAGTATTATCATTATAGGTCTCTGGTCTGCTATAATCATCATTATCATTATTGCCAAATATAACCTTACATACCTCTCCAGAGACTTTGCAATCTGATGCCTTTTCACACTTTGTAAACTTATCACCTTCATACACAGTCGGTATACAGATTCCCATATTTACGATAGTGCAGCCAGCCTGATCCAGACTCATACCTACATCACGGCATACCCCCTTAAATCTGTTTCCGTAGTCACAGGAGCAGTGCTCATCTGTGCAGTTGATATTCGCCACACAACGATCGTTTAGGCATTTGAGGCTGCAGCACTGCCCATCAGTTTTACAGGACTCATTAATCTTCTTACAGGATGGATGACAGAAGTTGGCGCACTTCCCTTCAAGACAGAAGAGGGAACAACAATCATCATCTTTAATACAATCCTCTCCAGCCTTCTTCCCGCCCTTGCCGAGTTCGCAATTCTCTCCACATTTTGTATTTAAGCCCAGAATTGACTGTCCGGTCTTGTCAAGGGTAAAGCCCATCTGACACTTCTGATTCTCTCCACAGGTTAAATCGCCATAACAATCCGGTTTAAAGCGACTTGGAGAACAGGATGCGCAGTACTTCTTCTCTTCTACCTTACCCTCATTTGAATTATAAATCTTAAACAATAGACATCTCTTATCTCCAACACAGTTTGAATCATCTGTGCACTGGTTATCATCTTTTATATCTGTGTTCTTAATATAACACCCCTGACAGATACTAGCCTGATGAGCCTCTGAATAGACACAATTTGCTTCACCCGGATAAGTACAATCCCTGTTATCATTACAATAGTTTACACATCTATCAGTCTTGATACACATAGCTGTTCCATACTGGGCAGAGTTTAGACACTCATAACAACTCATACTATAACCACCTATGGTGCTTTTAATCTCTGAACAATCAGCAGATTTTTCGCACTTCATTGAACAGACCGAACCTTCTTTGTATAATCCATTGTCGTCCCTTTCACCCACACAATATGTCTCACCGGGCTTGCAGGCAACATTGCCGAGCTTATCACAGGGGGTGCCAGGACCACCGTTTTTCTGCTCACATTCACCCTCAGTATAAACACATATCTTCTTTGAACTATCCAGTGAATCATATGTACAGCAGTAATTCTTCCCACCCGCAAAGCCAGCACAATCGCTATCAGATTTACACTCCTTTGAGCAATATGAATTCTTTATCTTTGCTACAAGACCATAGCAGAAGTTTGATTCACAGACATCATCAGATGCACAGAGTTCTCCATTTTTCTTAAGTGGTTTCTTACAGGTTTTTGTGGACTGATTACATATAAGGCCCTCACAACAGTCCTCATTCTTTTCACAACCCTGATTGAGTGCAGAACACTCTGGTGTTGTATCTGCTGATGATGTGTCTGAGAGTGTGACATCCTTACTCCTATCAACGTTATCCGAGCAGGCAGAGAAAACCAATGCCATAAACATAAAAACTACAATTACCAATAAAACCTTTTTCATCTAAAACCTCCTAAAAAATGGTTTTTACCCCAAAATGACCCGCTTAATAAAATATATATTACGGAGGTTGTCAAATATAAAAGTCCGGGATTAAATAACTGTCTGAAATTCCTGTCATAATCACTGCTGTCCAAAACAATATGCTCTGAGATGTTAACTATCTATTAAACCAGGGATTATGTATTGATAGATTAACATATCTAAATCTTAAGACCGCCTTTTTTCGCTATCCATTAAAATGTGCTCCAATTTAAATAATCTTCAACAAAGACCACAAGTGCCCTGCTGGCGAAATGGGGAAGTAAAGCGTAGCCTCATAGTGCAATGCATAAATTCTTTATTCAATTAAGCCTATAATATTGATAAAACTGGATTCATTTTCAATTTTTATTTAAGACTCATAAAATCTATGCAGTGCGAATCATCTGCTGAGCAATTAGAGGCAGGATGATTCTATTGTGATTATGCCGAAGGCGTCACACAAAAAAATTAACATCAAAATCTTATAGTGCCGTTTAGGCTTATGCCTGTAAGGACTCATGCCGTGTAGGCAAAATGGCGGAGCGAAGCGACGCCTCGTAAAATCCTTCACCAAAAATTTATTGTGGGCAGATGTGTATTGACTTAAAAAAATATTTTTACTATATATCTCTCTGTCCTTTGAGACCTTAACCTATTTAAAGAAAGGAATACAAATATGATTCTTCACGAACCTTACAAGATTAAATCAGTGAGAAATATCCCATTTACAACAATTTATGAGCGGAAGAAGATTCTAAGGGAGCACTTCTATAACATCACCCTGATACCATCTGGCAAAGTTACATTTGATATGACTACTCAGGGTACTTCTGCTATGACACAGGAGCAGGTATCAGCCCTCTTTGTTGGAGATGAGGCATATGCAGGTGCTGTAAATTTCTATCATCTGGAAAAGGCGGTGGCAGATATCTTCGGTCTGAAATTTACCTGTCCCACTCACAATAAATATGGAAATCTGAAACTTTTGACCTCAATCTTTGTAAAAGAAGGTAAGATGGCTGCCTCAAATACCATCTTTCCCAAAGAGTTAATAGAATATTACAAAGGAGAGTTCTTTAAAATAAAATCAAAAGTTGAGAATGGAATATCAAGGCTGGATATAACAGATATAAAACAACTCTCAGATAGGAAGGGGCAACTGGCATATATCTACATTGACCTTCGTTCTGATGAAGGTATAGCGGTGGACATAAATGATATACAGGAGATCTGCAGGCTTTTGAAGGATTCAGGTATCCCTTTCATTATTGATGCAAGCAATATAGTACTCTGGGCTAATGTCATTAAAAACTCAAATACTGCCCTCTCTTCAAAGCCCATTTCTGAAATAATAAAAGAGACCGCTGCCCTCTCTACTACAGTAGTGGTAGATGCAGGACAGGATATAAAGAGCAATGTGGGAGGATTTATCGCTACGAACAACCCCAAATTTCACGAGGCTCATCAGAATGAGGTGGTAATCTATGAGGGGCTTCATACTTATGGTGGGATGGCTGGAAGGACGATGGAGGTTGTTGCTGTTGGTTTGAGAGATATGATTGTTGAAAATGATGTAATCTGGTATCATCAGCAGATAGAACTCCTCTCAAATCTACTTAAAGAGAACGGTGTTGCACATTATAAAGGGATAGATGGTATATATCTTGAGACCGACAAAATACTAAATCACATTAAGGAGAATAGGGTTCATACACTCGCCGCTGCGCTATACCTCAAGTCTGGAATCAGGGCACATATAGGTGGGAGATATCTTGATTCAGAGATTCTACCAATACTTCTACCGAGAAGAGCTCTGTTGAATACACAGGTTGCTCAGATTGCGGAGGCGATCATTGAATTGTGTAAAGAGGCAACAGTGATTACACCACTTATGCTTACCAATAAGCCATTATATCATAATGAGGCGGTATTTGACTGGCTTTTACCCATAATTAAACCTTATGAATTTACCTGTGAGCCTTATATAATTCACTCAATTGAAAGAATCGCCATGAAGAGTATTGAGGAGAGGAGGAAGGCGATTGAGGATGCTGGTTATAATACATTCCTTTTGAAGATGGAGGATGTTACAATAGATTTATTGACTGACTCCGGTACCGCTGCAATGAGTGTGGAACAGTGGAGGGCGTATCTGGGGGCACAGGAGACACCCAATACATCAGATGCATATTTAGATCTCGTAGAGACCGCACAAAGAATTTATGGATACAAATATATTATCCTCACCCATCAGGGAAGGGCGGCGGAACATATTATGTCACAGATGTTTATCAGACCCGGTGACTATGTCCCCGGAAATATGTACTTTACAACCACAAAACAACATCAGGAGATGGCTGGTGGAATATTTGTAGATGTTATAGTTGACGAGGCAAATGACACTGAATCAGAATTTGAATGGAAAGGCAATGTGGATATGAAGAAACTTGCCGATATCTATGATAAGGCAAAATCTGAGGGGAAGAGACTCGCATACATCTCCTTTGAGTTCAATGTAAATCTTGCTGGTGGTCAGCCGGTCTCAATGGATAATATGAAGGCGGTATATGAATTTTGCAAACCGAGGGGGATCCCGGTCTTCTTTGATGCAACCAGATGTGCAGAGAATGCAATATTTATCAAACAGCGAGACCCACGATATAGAGATGCATCAATAGAGGATATCTTACTTGAGATGTTCAGTTATGGAGATGGTGCTACAATCTCTGCAAAGAAGGATATGCTTACAAATCTCTCCGGTGCACTGATTTTTAAAGATAATGAGCAGTGGTATAGAGACGCGCTGAGGATGCTCCAGATATTTGAGGGGAGCCATTCGAGCGGTGGGACATCTGCCGGAGATATGGCAACACATGCACAGGGATTGCGAGAGATGGTAGATGAGAGATATCTGAGGGCGAGAGTTGAGCAGGCAAGATATCTTGGAAGACTTCTAACTGAAGCAGGGATACCTATCGTTATGCCCCCGGGAGGACACGCCATCTTTCTGGATGCAAGGAAGTTTCTTCCGCATCTGGACCAGGACCAATTTCCTGCTCAGACACTGGCCGCTCACATCTTTATTGAGACCGGGGTTCGGGCGATGGAGAGAGGGAATGTAAGTAAGGGGAGAGACCCAAAAACGGGAAAGAATTACAGGCCAAAACTGGAACTTGTGAGACTCACAATACCAAGAAGGGTGTATTCACTTGACCATCTGAAGGCTGTGGCGGAGGGAATTATCAAGCTCTACAAAAAACGAGATACCATCCGGGGGCTGGAATTTGTATACGAACCAAAGGCACTGCGATTCTTCCAGTCCAGATTCAGATTGGTCTGATTAATAAGTCCTCCCCGCTCATCCGAGATAAGGTTTAATTTTATTAGTAATTTCATCTAACTCTTGATAATTAAAAGTACTGCCTGATAGATTATTTGAAACGACAATTATATTCCCGGCACCTTTTGACTGAAAAATATCATAATTTTCATTATACCTCATTTTATTTGCTCAACATTAATCATTTCCCGGATACTGTCAAGTAAAATGAATGTGGTTTATTTATTCTACTCCTCTATTATAAACTCCACTCTCCTATTTATCTCTCTATTCTTCTTTGATGTGTTTGGGACAAGCGGTTTATCAGGTCCATACCCCTTTGCTTCAAGAAGTTCTGCTGGTATTCCTACCTTTATAAGGTAGGCTTTTACAGCATCTGCTCTATCCTGTGAAAGCCTCAGATTCTTCTCCCTCAAACCAATGTCATCCGTATGACCCTCTATTTTTACCTTCTTTATTTTTGGATTGGCATTTATCACATCTGCTATCATATCCAATATGATTGTGGAACTCTTATCTATCTTTGCTGAATTGAGGGCAAACTGTATCTTCTTCTTTAATGTTATCTTATTCTGCTCCACCACTATCAATTGCTCCTTAGGTCTATCTTTTAGCATAAGTTCAACCGTAGCATCTCTCTCCTCCTCTACCTCTACTACTTTCCCAACAGATAATTTATCTGGAGCCTTCGCCACCACATACCACTTCCCCACATCAAGTCTTGATGTATATATCCCGTCTGATGTCCTCTGTATCTTTATCTCCCTATCTCCGCTTACTGCTGTCACCTCTGCATCATTTATATTCCGCCTCTTCTCATTCAACACCTGAACTATTATACTCCCCTGAATAATCTTCTTCTTGAGAAAGACCTTGAGATTTGTAACCACATCCTTCGTTACCTGTGCACTTACCTTCTTCTCAAAATATCCATCCTTTGAGAGTGCCAGATTATATATCCCAACATTTAATGGCAGAGTCTTAAATTCCCCACTCTTTGAATCAGTTGCAAGATTCGGCAAATCCGTATTCTCTATCCTGATTACCACATTCCCAAGCGGATTCTCTGTCTCCTCGTCATATACTACTCCCTTAATTATTCCAGTCTTTACAACTGGCTTTGGTGTCTCTACTACCTTCGGCTTCTCAACCACCCTCTCCACTATCTGCGGCTTTGGTGTCTCCATCCTATCGGTTGCAAACATCACTCCGAGTATTACTCTAAAGAGTGGTGAACCATAACCGGGTAGGATCCCTCCTCCAACTCCTCCTACCACCCCAATCCCATTGGCAAAGAAGTATCTTGAGGATAGTAACCATTCGAGCGGATTCTGCTCCTCATACTGAAATGGATATACTGCGCTCGTCGCCCCTGAGAGGTCAAACCCTAATATCAGTTCCCTCCCCTTCAACATCAACGGATATGTCACTCCTATATTATACACTATCTCATCATCATATATCTGATACAGCTTCTCTCCAAGTCTCGTCCTCTCCCTAAATGTATAACCAAGATTTAAGGCAAGCATCATCTTAAATGGAAAGACCCTTGAAAGCGTAAATCTTGGCGAGAATGCAAATCCGGGCTCACCCAGCATATTCTTTTCATCTCCAGACGGAATAATCACTGCTGGTACAAATCCAAATGATACAGGATATCTCCTCCTCCCGAATACCTCCTCTGTCTGTGATAAGAATCTGAGCTTGGGGATCAGCCAGATGTCCCCAAGCCCTCCCTGCGAAAGCCCCTCTCTTGCACCTTCGTAGAGTCCGCTCTTACCACTCTGAAAGAGTGCCATCGGAAGCACTACACCTCCCTCAAAATACGGGGCAAATGAGTAGCTCGCAAACAGGTCTGCATCCATTCTGTAATCTACAAGGTCATCCACCTTATTGTGTTTCTCATCTACAAATACCAGCGGGCTCTTTACATAAAATAGATAGAAACCAATGTTTAGATTATTGCTCTCAGAGATCTCGGCAGATTCCGTAATCATCGTCCCCTTAGAATCTACCGTAGAAATTAGACGATTGGTATTTACCTGCTGGGCATAGAGCGGGAGTGAGATTAAGAGTATCAGAAGCCAAAGCCACCTCCTGCTTATTGAACTGACTGCAAAGATTAATCCAACCACTACAAGCAATATCTCAAGAACTCCAGAATCACTATCCTTTTCACTCTCATCCATCACTGAACATTGACATCCTCCTCCCATAACCCTACCTATCAGATTGTGCCTGCTACCAGCATCCAGACTTATTATATCCTGCGAAGTAGCGACATCCGATATATTAGCATCCTCACCCATTACATCAATAGTCGCATCGGTAGCCATCACATCGGCTGTATCTATTGAGGTATCTCCTATATCCGTTATTATATCTTCACCGGCATCCTCTAAATCTGTGATCGCATCGCTTGTAGCATCCTCTACATCAATCGTGGCATCCAATACAACATCCTCAACGACATCAGGCAATTCAGCATCTGTCTCTGCATCCGTTCCCGCATCGGGACCAACACAGTCTGGAAGATTTTCATCAATGAGTCCATTACAATTATTGTCTTTTCCATCACACACCTCGGGAACAGGATCAATTGCACCTATGCATTCGCCTATCTTCCCTCCTACACAGGTCGCAATACCCATCCTGCACTCACCCACATTGGTGCCACAGGGTATTGTGATATTTTCATCATATTCACCGTTGCAGTTATTATCAAGTCCATCGCACTTCTCATATGTCGGTTTTATTTCACCGAGACACTCTCCCCATACACCGTTTTTGCATACCCTGACTCCACTCTTACATTCGCCAATATCTGAGCCACATTTTGAATAGAGATTCTCATCAGTCTCTCCATCGCAGTCATTATCCTTGTTATCACAAATCTCTGCTGTTGGGTTGATTGCGCCAGAACAGACTCCCCACTGTCCATTTACACAGTTCTGAATTCCCTTCTGACATTCACCCTCATCGGTACCACACTCCTGAGTCTCACCGTCATCGCAGGCACACCCTTCATCAATCTGACCATTGCAGTTATTGTCAAGCCCATCACCACATATCTCATCCTTTGGACCAATAGCGCCTATACATTCTCCCCACCGACCATCTTTGCAGCTCTGAAGACCCGTTCTACAGCTCCCTATATTAGAACCACACTCTCTTACGAGATACTCATCAATCAATCCATCGCAGTCATTATCCAGTCCATCGCAGACTTCCTCCTGTGGGCCTATTTCATCCATACAATTTGTATAGATGCCGTTTATACATTTTCTATAACCGGCCCTGCACTCTCCAACAGAGGAGCCGCACGGAACTGTAAGTCCCTCATCTACCTCTCCATTGCAGTTATTATCTTTACCATCACATACCTCTGGTGTGGGCTTTACCTCTCCAAGACAGGGTCCCCACTTTCCGCTCGAGCAGACCTGAATACCCCGCTTGCATTCTCCAACATCTGTTCCGCATAGTTGTGTATTGCCGTCAATACAATCACAACCTTCATCCACCACCCCATCGCAATTATTATCCAGACCATCACAGACCTCGGGCTGTGGTCCTATCTCTCCCACACAGGCTCCCCATACACCGAAATAGCAGGTTCTTATACCTGTCCTACAGATTCCTGCATTGCTGCCACATACCGTTGTGATGCCCTCATCTACAAGCCCATCACAGTCATTATCCTTCCCATCGCATACTTCCTCGGTTGGTCCTTTTCCCCCTACACAATCCGTATATCTTCCATTTACGCAATAAGATATCCCCTGAGTGCACTCACCTACAGAAGAGCCACAGCTCTGGTAAAGGTCTTCATCAGTCTCGCCATCGCAGTCATTATCCAGACCATCGCATACCTCAATAGACGGTCCTGTTGCCCCAACACAGGCGCCCCACTGTCCACCCACACAGGTCTGCACTCCCGCCTTACACTCTCCGATATTGGAACCACAGGCTCTCTGCTCACCATTTACTGCACAGGCACACCCACCATCTACATTATCCACGACTCCGTCACAGTCATTATCAAGCCCATCACATACCTCAGGTTGTGGTGTTATCTCATTTTCACAATTCCCCCAATTCCCACCCACACAGGTCTGAATTCCCATCTTACACTCCCCTACATTTGAACCACATAGTCTCGTCAGAAATTCATCTATCTGGCCATCGCAGTCATTGTCAAGCCCATCACATATCTCAACGGACGGCTTTATCTCTCCGAGACAATTGCCCCAGGAGCCATTCACACATATCTGAGTTCCACTCTTACATTCACCAATATTGGAGCCACACTCTCTTATCAGATTCTCATCTATCTCCCCATCGCAATCATTGTCCAATCCATCGCAGACCTCAAAAGAAGGGTCAATCTTACCAATGCAGATGGTCCAGCTCCCTGCTGAACAGGTAGAGAAGCCTTTTTTACAGACTCCAAGGTTGTAATCACCACACTCAACCACCAGATTCTCATCAGTTGAACCATCGCAGTCATTATCCTCATTATCGCATATCTCTGGTTCTGGATTGACCGCACCTTCACATAAACCCCAGACTCCACCTGTGCAGGTCTGCAGTCCCTGTCTGCATTTCCCAATATTCAGGCCACAGGCTCGTGTCTGACCGGGAGTACAATCACAACCTTCATCTATCGTCCCGTTGCAATTATTGTCAAGCCCATCGCAGACCTCTGGCTGTGGCAAAATTCCTCCGATACAGCTACCCCATACACCGTTATTGCAGGTCTGGGTACCTTCTTTACAGATACCAATATTGTTTGAACAGCTTCTTGTCAGAGATTCATCTACAAACCCATCACAGTCATTATCAAATCCATCGCATATCTCCTCTGTTGGCTCGGTCGCCCCAATACAGGGTCCCCACTCACCTGAGGCACATCTCTGATAACCGTAGGTACAGACACCTACATTCTTCCCACAGACCTTCGTGAGGTCCTCATCTGTAAGCCCATCACAATCATTATCTTTATTGTCACACAACTCCTCAGAGGGCTCAATATTCCCCACACAGCTTCCCCACTGCCCATTCTCACAGGTCTGGGTTCCGAATTTACACTCACCTTTATTGCTTGAGCCACAATTCCTTGTCTGCCCATTTATACAGCTGCAACCCTCGTCTGTAGCATTATCGCAATCATTATCTTTGCCATCACAAATCTCCTCAGCCGGTTTTATTTCACCCACACACTCAGAAGAATAGACGCCATTTATACAGTATCTGAACCCGCCTCTGCACTCGCCAATATTTACTCCACAGGGAATCTTTAGTTGCCCGCCGGTATCAGATTCATCTGTATTCCCATCACAGTCATTATCTTTGCCATCGCATATCTCGGGCTGTGGGTCAATTGAGCCTGTGCATTGCCCCCACTTTCCATCAGAACACCACTGTGTCCCCTGTTTACAATTTCCTATATTTGAGCCGCAGGGACGGGACTGCCCATCAATACAGGAACATCCCTCATCTGTAACACCATTACAGTTGTTGTCTTTGCCATCGCATATCTCGGTGGATGGGAGGACAGCACCCACACACTCAGTTGAATATACCCCATCAATACAAATCCTTCTTCCTTTCCTGCACTCGCCGATATCTGTTCCACACTCCATAGAGAGCGGTGATCCGTTATCATCCTCATCTATCTGTCCGTCACAGTCATTATCTTTATTGTCACAAATCTCAACAGTTGGTCCCCGTGCACCAATGCACTCTCGCCACTGCCCGTTTACACACTGCTGTATACCAGCGACACACTCACCTACATCTGTCCCACAGGGTCTGAATAGCCCGTTATCAATTATACCATCGCAGTCATTGTCAAGTCCGTCACAGACCTCTGGCTCTGGCCAGGTTGCACCATTACAGGTGCCCCAGACTCCATTCTCACAAATCTGTGTCCCCTGTCTGCATATCCCCTGAGTATATCCACAGGGTCTGGATGTACCGCTCTGGCATTCACATCCCTCATCAATTGTTCCATTACAATTATTGTCAAGCCCATCACAGACCTCGGCTGTCGGCTTTACCTCTCCCACACAATCGCCCCAGTTGCCACCAATACAGGTCTGGATCCCGGTCTTACACTCACCTATACTTGAGCCACAGACCCTTGTAAGTCCCTCGTCTACCTCCCCATCGCAGTCATTATCAAGTCCATCACAGATCTCAGAACGTGGTCCAACTGAGCCCGTACAGGCTGACCATACACCATTTGAACATACCTCAATTCCAGTCTGGCACTCACCCAGATCAGTTCCGCAGACCCTTGAGAGCGTCTCGTCAATCAACCCATTGCAATTATTGTCAATGTTATCACAGATCTCCTGTACTGGTTCAACATTACCTATACAGGGACCCCAATTGCCGGCTGTACAATACTGAATTCCGTATTTGCAGGCTCCTATATTAGAAGAACCACACTCTCTTGAGACACCATTATCAGTTTCACCATCGCAATCGTTGTCCTTATTGTCACAGATTTCTGGAGCCGGATTTACCGCCCCGACACAGGGACCCCACTGACCATTCTCAAGACATGTCTGAACGCCTGCTTTACATTCACCAATATTTGAACCGCAGGGTTTGGTCTCACCAGTTATACAACTACAACCCTCATCGGTGGTACCATCGCAGTTATTATCTTTTCCATCACACTTCTCCTCAGATGGCATTATCCCCCCTTCACAGAGCCCCCAGGCACCACCAATACAGGTTTGAATACCCTGCCTGCACTCTCCTATATTGCTTGAGCAGGTCCTCGTCAATTCCTCATCAGTCTGACCATCGCAATCGTTGTCAAGCCCATCACATATCTCCAGAGAGGGGTTAATTCCGCCCTGACACTCTCCCCAATTACCCGCAGAACAGGTCTGAATTCCAAATTCACACATTCCCACATTTGTTCCACAATTTCTCACAATCTCCTCATCTGTCTGTCCATCACAGTCATTATCCTTATTATCACATATCTCCGGAGTTGGATTTACTCCACCTTCACAGATACTCCACTGCCCATTTATACACATCTGGGTACCATACCTGCATTCTCCAATATTCAATCCACAGTTTCTGGTCTGCCCATTGATACAGGAGCAGCCCTCATCCACAGCATTATCACAATCATTATCCAGACCATCGCAAATCTCCTCAGAAGGCCTTATCTCTCCAATACACTCAGTTGTATATTGCCCATTGATACAAATATATAGTCCCTTTCTACACTGCCCTATATCTGAGCCACAAGGGATAGATAGCAGTCCACCACCATCTGCCTCATCGGTAGTACCATCGCAGTCATTATCCAGCCCATCACATATCTCTAACTGGGGATCTACCTTCCCATAACATTCCACTGACCAGTGGAAATCGATGCAAAGTTTTACGCCGGGCCTGCATATACCGACATTAGAACCCGGACACTGGAGTGTATCACCAGGCCTGCACTCAACATTGTCTGAACCATCCAGCCAGTTTGGAATCCCATCATCATCTACATCACCTGTCAACTCAAATACATCTGGATTATTGTCTCCATCAGAATCAAAGTCCCTGAAGTTCATAACTCCATCTCCATCGGCATCAGGATAGAGTGTATTGCAGATAGGGTTGGTACAGAGTGAGAAGTTGGGTACATACTCAACATTATCAGATATAGTATCATTATCAGAATCCAGATCTCTGAAGTCCGGTACTCCATCGCTATCTGTATCCACCGGTGGCTGGTGTGATTGTGTCCTCCCATATTCTATAGAATCCGGGATACCATCATTATCAGAATCTGTATCTCTAAAATCTGGTGTCCCATCATTATCCCTATCAGAGACATCGTATGGATTGCAGTTTGAATAGTTCTTACAGACCTCATAGAAGTCATCAATACCATCCCCATCTGTATCCCTGCTATTTGGATTTGAACCAATAGATACCTCCACACCGTTCTTAATCCCATCATCATCCATATCTCCGTCAGGACCATCATCATCACTCATATCCAAGTAATTTGGCTTACCATCATTATCTATGTCTCCACCACCCTCTACCATATCAGGTTTACCATCTCCATCTGAATCCGTATCTATATAGTTCGGTACTCCATCATTATCACAATCAGTAAGTGGTCCAATACACTGACCGGATGTGGGATTGCGTTCTAATGAATCCAGAATTCCATCGTTGTCAGAATCTGTATCTCTAAAGTCATATTGCCCATCACCGTCAGAATTTCTGGGTGGAAAATTATATGCACCAGAAGGTAGTCCGCTCTCAATTAAATCTGAGATTCCATCATTATCAGAATCAGTATCCAGAAAATCTGGTACTCCGTCTCCATCTGTATCTACCGGGTGAGCGGGGTCACAGGGGCCCGAGGTCGGACAGACCTCAAATCTATCTCCTATATGGTCCCCGTCAGTGTCCGGGTTATTCTTATTAGACCCCGCGAGGTCCTCCTCAGCATTTGTAAGTCCATCATTATCGGCATCCGCAATTGGCCCATCCAGATCATTGGAATCCAGATAGTTCTGAATACCATCACCGTCAGAATCACCGGTCCCTTCAATCTGGTCAGACTTTCCATCATTATCTGAATCCCAATCCCTATAATTTGGAATTCCATCTCCATCTGTATCTGCTGTCCCTTCCACAGAATCCGGAATCCCGTCATTATCAGAGTCTGTATCTCTAAAATCTGGAATTCCATCTCCATCTGTATCTCTCGGCGCCTCATTTATAAAGACATTCCCGCGCTCTACAGAATCCGTGATCCCGTCATTGTCAGAATCAGGGTCTTTTGCATCTATCAATCCATCTCCATCCGTATTCACTGGATTTAATGGATTACATACACCCACATACGGGCAGACCTCATAGTAATCGCTGATTCCATCTCCATCAGTATCTGCATTATGGGTATCTGTCCCGATAGCCTGCTCAACCTGATTGGCAAGCCCATCCTCATCGGGGTCACCGATAGGACCATCTGTATCATTGTAATCCATATAATTTGGTGCCCCATCTCCATCATTGTCATCCATACCTTCCAGATAATCTCCCTTACCATCTCCATCTGAATCCACATCCAGATAATTTGGAATCCCATCATCATCACAGTCAGTGAGAGGTCCCATACATTGACCCGATGGAGGGTTGTATTCTACAGAATCCGGTACTCTATCATTGTCAGAATCTGTATCCTGAAAGTTATATATCCCATCATAATCAGAATCAAGGGGTGGTTGATTCAGAACCGAATTCCCTTTCTCCTCTGTATCTGGAATTCCATCTCCATCTGAATCCAGATCAAGTGCATCAGGTATTCCATCACTGTCATGGTCATAAGGATGTGCGGGGTCACTCCCCACCTCATACCTATCCAATATATTATCCCCATCAGAATCAGGGTTAAACGGGTCCATACATATCGCAGTATCTGCATCAGAACAATAGCAAATACACCTCTCACCTGGCACGGCACAATTTACAGAGAGAACCCAATTGTTACAGGCTGGAACACCTGTGGTTGCACCATTTGGGACCCCGTCATTATCGGAATCTCCACAGGGACCATCATTGTCATTAATATCAAGGTAATTTGGGTTCCCATCACAATCTAAATCACCCAACCCCTCAACCAGATCTGATTTGCCATCTCCATCAGAATCTGTATCAGCTGAATTTATAAACCCATCATTGTCACAGTCCCAGAGCGGTGCACCGGCCACACACTCCCCGACTGTTGTGCTATACTCCACCGAATCCAATATTCCATCTCCATCTGAATCCAGGTCTCTAAAATCTGGAATTCCATCTCCATCTGTATCCACAGGGGGAGTCAGGAAGTCATCATCTCCGGCCTCAATGCTATCTGGAACCCCATCATTATCCGAATCTGTATCCAGATAATCTGCTATTCCATCATTGTCGGTATCTGGGGGAACCGGGTCAAATCTACCCTCGTGTATATCACTTATCCAATCCCCATCCTGATCAACATCCGGCATCGCCTTGAGTTGTAACTGAAAATTGTCAAATGCATTGCCACCGCCAGTCTGAACCACACAGGGTTTATCGCATTGAACTCTGTAGAGAGTATTTCTATAATTTGCTGAAAGAAAGTCAATAAATCCATCTGCATTTAAGACCTGAGGAGATGGTGGAATCTGGCCTGCCCCCGCAAGGCGGGTAATTGTAACCGTAGTATTGTTATACATTGCAAATAGGACTGCACCCAGATTCTGTGTCTGGAAAATAATATCCAGACCGTCCTTATCTATCTGCTGTGCAATATCATCTCCCATATAATCAATTGTAGTTCCTCCCTGCGTATCTCCACACCAGACCTTTATATCTTTATCAGCCTTTACTCTATAATTTCTCGTTGCACCTGCTACTCCGAGATTATTTCTAAAATATACCTCACCAGCATTTAGTGTCCTCAGACACTCTGTGGTACAACACCCATTTGCATCACAGTTTGCACAACTACCTGTAATATTCAAATAATTTCCTGCGCAGGTTCCATTGAAATCAAAGACAGAGATTTTTGTATTATTCTCAAAAGAGAATGCAGCAATATCTCCGCCACCCGTACTGAGTCTCATCACAGGACAGTAGAAAGTCTTCCCTGTATCAGTCCCCTTTTCAGAGGGATTTACATCATATCCATCAACTGCTGTAGCCACAATAGCGATATTTCCAGCGCTCTTAATCCAGGTCACATCGTGAAAACCTATATATGCCCTTATATCTCTAAACTCCTCTCTTGCCAGATTGAATTGCCCTCTGATATTTCCACTCTCATCCATAATACATACACCGCAGGTGCAGGTCGGGGCACTTGTATTACAGGCTGGGCCCGTTGTTGCATCTTCATAACCTATTGCCACATATATAGTCTCCGTCCTCGTAGCATCTCCAACAGGGGCGAAGAAGAAGAACTCTCTCCCCACTCTCACATTTGGGTCAATTGTTGAGTAAAAGACCGTACCAGAGTTTTCATGGGCAAAAAATGCACTTCCACCACCCATCTGCGCAACAATAGGATGATTATAAGACCTGACTTTATAATGTCCTACAGGTAGAGTTACTATTTTAAGAGAACCTCTCCCGAGCAGAATTGGTCCCCAATGAAAACTTGGGTTATCAAGCGACCACACCTCCACATAGGTATTGTCGTACACCCCGGACAGATAGAGTCTCCCCCCAGTAGAACCTCCAAGCGGGTTATAGACATAATAGAGATTCCCTGCTGGATAAAGAAAAGATGGGAAAAATATAGAGATAAATACGACCAGTAAACATAGCCTTCTCATTTCTCACCTACCTTAAATATAGATAAAAGACATACCTCTAATAATTTATACCAGAATTATCAATCTCTGTCTATCTTTTTTCTCTTATCCTGCTTTGAGTATTGGATTTCAGAAATATAGAATCAGTATTATGTTATATTTATCACCACTCACTCATCTATCTGAAATAAATTTACATTGAAGACTCAAAGATATTGAATTTTTAAGAGATGGGTTTCTATAAATATATGTCATAGTAGTTTTCAACAAACCACACAAATACTTCTTAAGAATTATGTTTTAAAAGGTGGTGAGAAAGGATAGTAGAGAGAGGAATAAAGGGATTTAACTCTTAAAAGTAATTCGTAGCGATGTTTATGGATTATCTCTTCACCCTCTTAGACTCTTTAATCGTAACTTCTACGCAAAGTGCACAGAAGGTCTTTCAATGACTTTGGTTTCGGCTATACCGAATCA